>CALAYC010000331.1 GCA_937894935.1 uncultured Verrucomicrobiota bacterium | reverse complement strand
ATCTGGTTTTTTCTGCAGATACGCTCAGGCAATTCATTGCCCTGACCGCGACGGCAATTGAAACTCGTCCGCGTGATACGAACTGCGCACCATCGGTCCGCTGGCCACATGCACAAATCCCATCGCCCGCGCCTGTTCGCCTAATTGCGCGAATTTTTCCGGCGTAACGAATTCCACAACCGGCAAGTGATGCAAGGTCGGTTGGAGATATTGTCCCAACGTAAGAATGTCGCATTTCGCCGCCCGCAGATCACGCATCGCCGTCAGCACTTCGTCCTCCTGTTCACCCAGGCCCAACATCAATCCGGACTTCGTGTAAATCGAAGCGCCGCGTTTTGCTTTCACTTTTCGCAGCACATTGAGCGAGCGATCGTACGTGGCGCGATGGCGCACACTTGGCGTCAGGCGACGCACCGTTTCGAGATTGTGATTGAAGATATGCGGATTCGCGCTGAGCACCGTTTCCAATGCGTCATCCTGATCGAGGAAATCCGGAGTCAACACTTCGATCACGATGCCGGGATTGAGTTTTCGCACCGCTTCAATCGTTTGACGGAAATGGGCCGCGCCGCCGTCCGCAACATCATCCCGCGCCACAGCCGTGATGACGACGTGTTTCAATCCCATGCGCCGCGTCGCTTCCGCCACCCGCATTGGTTCATCCGCTTCCAGCGGCAACGGTTTCGCCGTACTTACTGCGCAAAACTTGCAAGCGCGCGTGCAACGGTCGCCGCCAATCATGAATGTCGCTGTGCCTTTGCTCCAACATTCCCAGTGGTTCGGGCACTTGGCGCTTTCGCAAACCGTGTGCAGATTCAGTTCGTTCAACAGCGAACGCGTACGCGAAAACGTATCGGCCGTAGGCAGCTTGATGCGCAGCCATTCCGGCAGTCGCGGACGCGGTTTCAATTCAACAGTCGTCATTTCTTCTCCAATTTTTCCCAGAACCGGGCGAGTTCATCCGGCCCGAAATCAGCGAGAATTTCGCCATCCACATCAATCACCGGCGCCAGCGTCTGGCCACTCAACTCCTCCATCTCGCGCCACGCTTCCGGATCGGAAGTCACATCCAGCGCTTCATATTTGATGCCGCGCTCGTCGAGCCAACGCGAGGCTTTGTGACACCAGGGACAATATGGTTTGATAAATAAACGAATTTTCATGGCGCAGTTTACCACATTTTCCACCAGGGTTTCTTTCTGATTTCCGGTTCGGAAATCTCTTCGTCCTCAGGAAACGCGGCATCCGTTTCGCTTTGCAACCGGAGCAAAAACGAAACGAACTGAGGAAACGTTTCGTAACTTTCGCTCGTCGTCAAACGGCCTTTAACCGTCGTCAACTCGTGATCCGCCAGAAAAACCACCGGACGTTCTTTCTTCAAATCGGTGAAATAAAAATTTCCCGCCCCATCTTCACCCAGCACAAAATAGTGCGCGGGCCATTTTATTCCACAAAACCCGGAATTCCGTAATTCCAGATTCAAACCGATGACCTCGTCCGCGTCGCCGGAGAACTCCTGAAATCCTGCCGCTTCGTTTTGAAACTCCGGACGCAATAACGTCTCGCAATAAGCCGGGGGCAAGGAAATCGCCAACTCCTGTTCAATCCGGGCAAGGTCTTCCGCGCTCACAATCGGTTGCGCCGCTCAACCATTAATCTGTTTCTGATATTGCTCCGGCGTAAGCAACGCGTCCAATTCCGCCGGGTTGCTCAACTTAATCTGGTAAAACCATCCGTTCGCGAACGGCTCGCGATTAACCAAAGCCGGATCGTCGGCAGCGGCTTTGTTAACGGCGACGATTTCACCACTGACGGGCGAATAGATATCGCTGGCTGTTTTCACGGATTCGACCACCGCACAGGCTTCGCCTGCTTTAACCTGGCGACCGACTTCAGGCAACTCGACAAAAACCACGTCAGTCAATTCCTGCTGTGCGTGATCGGTAATGCCGACGGTAGCGGTGTCACCCGAGACGCGAATCCATTCGTGCGATTTGGCGTATTTGAGATCGGAGGGAACTTGGCTCATAAAATCCGTCCGGGAGATTACGCGGATGCCGCGAATTCACAAACGGATTTTTTCTTCAACGCAGAGGATGCGTAAAAAGAAAGCTTAAGTTTACTTCAGCTTCTTCAGCGTCACGAGCCACGCGGTGGCGTTTTCAGGAACATTACCGCCGTGAACCAGCATTTCGCCGCGTTTGAACGTCTGTTCGCGCCGACTGCATTCTTTCCCGTCTTTGGTATAGAAAACGACTTCGACCTTTTTCCCCGGAAGCTCCTTCACCGAGAGCGAAGATTTTTCGCTGATCGCAACCTTGCCGGATTCTCCGTTGGGCGCGTCAAATTTGACGCGTTTCACCTCATAGAAGTTTTTCCACTTCAAACCGAGGCTTTCGAGCTTTGCGCGCGTTTCTGGATCCGTCGGTTCAAACTTCTTGTCGTCCGGAAGTTTCTCGTCATTGGTGGCCCAAATTACTTTGGCCTCATATTTGCCATCATCGGCTAGAGCCACCACGCCGCCGCCCCAGGCGGTAACCGCAAACACCAGCGCCCAAATACGCGTCAGGTTCAATGTGGGAATGAGGTTCATTTTACTAATTCAATGTATCGCCGGATGATGCATCCGAAAAGTCGTTTTCTGAGGAGAAGTCAAACCAGATCAACGTCGTACCAGTTTTGTAATTTTGATACGTGAATGCCACGGCATCGCCCGACGCGGAGAAATAATCTCCGCCGTCGCCGCCACCACGCGGCAGACTGAGCATGATGGCAATCGCCACCGCCGCAAAAGCACCCGTCGGCACGAGCAAACGTCGCAGCGTGGCCGCCAGCGAAAATCCCTGCACCCGACTTGGCGCGGATTGTCGAGCGATTTCGCGCTGAATCTTGGACCAGTAGAACTCGCGCGTTTCCGGAAGCTTGATCTCAGCTTCGTAGGCCGCCAGCGTTTTGGCGGTATTGCCTAATTCGGTCAATAACGCGCGCGCCTCAGCATTCCCCTGTAACAGGGTTTCCACTTCGGTGCGTTCTCCGGCGGAGAGTTCTCCGTCGAGATACGCCTGAAGTTTCAATAATGTTTCTTCGTTCATACGACTCCGTCATTCCGGCTTGTTTAAATCTTGCAGCAACGATGCCATTCTTCGCCGCGCATAAAACAACCGCGACATCACCGTTCCAATCGAGCAATTCATCGTTTTTGCGATGTTTTTATATTCCATGTGCTCAAACTCATGGAGAATCAGCACCGTCCGATGCGCCTCGGACAACTTCCCCAAAGCCTCATCAATCCGCTTACGCAATTCCGCGCGCTCCAAGCGCTCCGTCGGATTCACTGTCACTACCGGCATTTGACGTTCGACGCCGCCGGATTCTTCGTTCATTTCTTCGATAGACTCCGCGCGTTGCCGCTTTTTCTTGCGCAACTCATCGAGGCAGAGATTGATCACAATCCGCGTCATCCAGGTCGTGAAACTGGATTCACCCTGAAATTGCACCAATCGCTGCCATGCCTTCACCCAAGCTTCCTGAGAAAGATCAAGGGCCTCTTCCTCATTCCGCATCATGGTATAGGCCCGCGCGTAAATTTTATCGCGATGCCGGGCAACCAGCTCCTCAAACGCGGGCATGTCCCCCGCGCGCGCGGCTTGAACCAAGGCGTCGTCTGGAGCGGCGGAATGATCCATTGCGGCCATCAATTTCGACGAAGAGGTTAACAGTTTATTCAGTGGGGTTTAGAGCTTGCCTTTGGTGCTCGGAAGTTGACCCGCAATTCGCGGATCCCGTTGGCAGGCGGCGTCAACCGCCTTGGCAAATGCCTTGAAAAGCGCCTCCACAATGTGATGCGGTTCGTCTCCGTAAAGCAGCTCCAAATGCAGGTTGCAACGGGCTTCATTCGCGAAACCCTGAAAAAATTCCCGCGCCAAACCAAACCGGAACGCGCTGGACATATCCTGCTGCCGCTCGGCTTTCGTCAGTCGGCGATACGAAAAACTATCAAGCCCGCGCCAGACCAAGTACGGACGACCGCTGAAATCAATTACGCAACGCGCCAGACATTCGTCCATGGGAACATAAGCCTCACCGGTAAAGGGATTTTTCGGATGAAAACCGGTCCCGTAACGGCGTATCCCCTTTTTATCGCCAAGCGCCTGAAGCATCGCCTGCCCCAGCGCAATGCCGCAATCTTCCACCGTGTGATGCGCGTCCACTTCGAGATCGCCTTTGCAACGAAGCTGTAAATCCACCACGGCATGCTTCGCAAACAACGTCAGCATGTGATTGAAAAACGGGATGCCGGTGGCAATAGAAGATTTACCCGAGCCGTCGAGATTGAGATGGACGGTGATGCGGGTTTCTTTAGTGTCACGCTGCAATTGCGCCTGCCGGACTTGCATGAGCACAGTAAATCAAAGCGCCCCGGCTCAAACCAAGCGGAAAGGAGAACGAAAAATTATTCGGAGAGATTTTTTACCAGTTCCCTCAATCAGCCAGTGAAACCAACTTCGATGCTGTTGGCGGCGTTGTACGACAATATCTCTGGTAATTTCGCAATAAATTCTCCTGAAACGCATCGAAACTCGATATTGCCACCGGCATCGTTGGAAGTTCCTCGGATTTGATGAAAAGCGCGCGCGCTCCTTCATTCTGAATCGTGAAAACCGTTTGCCCACGCTGGGTTTTCCGATCGCCAAAAATCAGCTTCCGCCCTTGTAAAATCGCATATTGAGAAAAGCTGTTTAGATAGATCATGCGCTCTTCCTGAGCCTGAGGCGAATAAAGCGAAACGCCTTGATAAAGCTGGTCGCGCGGAACCGGGATTCCGAGCTTATCAAGAATCGTCGGCAACAAATCCACCTGCGAGCCGACAGTTTCATTAATGGCTGTGCCCCGTTTGAGCGGATCCATAATAATCAACGGCACATTAGCGAGTTCCGGCGTCAGTTTCCATCCGTGCCCAATCGGTCCGCCACCCGCTCCCAACATCTCGCCATGATCCCCCGTAATCACCACCAACGTTTTTTCCAGCAGACCGGTGTTGTTCAATTCATCCAGCAGCGACGCCACGATCCAGTCCATGTACAACAAGTCGTTCCAATAATGCTCTGTGAAATTCATGTATTCCGTCGGATGAAACTTGCGGAAGCGTTCCGGCGTGCCGTCGTACGGATAATGCGGCGCAGCAGGAATGTAGCTCATGAAAAATTTTTGCTTCGTCTCTGCGTATTTTCGAAGCTGTTGCTGCATTGCCGCAAGTGTTTCTTCCTCGCGCAGTCCC
>CALAYC010000330.1 GCA_937894935.1 uncultured Verrucomicrobiota bacterium | reverse complement strand
ATGGCGTAAGCGCCGGTGAATACGCCGGTTTTTTCTTTCGCGAGTTCGGTGCGTTCGAGGTCGGATTTGCTGGCGGCGTAGGCTTTGTAGTCTTCAACCGCTTTCTTTTGTTCGGCGGTCGTGATTTGCGGAACGAGTTTATGTTCCGGCGAGAGCACCATGTAAGTCGCGCCGAAAAGCGTGTCGGGTCGCGTGGTGAAGACACGAATCTTCGCATCGGTAATCGGCAATTGGCAATCGGCGATGGCAAAGTCCACTTCCGCGCCTTCGCTGCGACCAATCCAGTTTCGCTGCATCTCCTTGAGCGAATCGCTCCAGTCAATCGTGTCGAGGTCGGCGAGCAAACGTTCGGCGTAAGCGGTAATGCGAAGCATCCATTGGCGCATCGGCTTGCGGATGACCGGAAAGCCGCCGACTTCGCTTTTGCCGTCGATGACTTCTTCGTTGGCGAGAACGGTGCCGAGTTCCGGACACCAGTTCACCGGCGCTTCGCTGACGTAGGCAAGGCGTTTAGAATCGCGATAGGCGCGTTTCTTTTCTTCGGTGGTGCAGTCGGATGGATATTTCAGCGTTTCAATCGGCTCAGCTTTGTTTGTCTCTGAATTGAACCATGAATTATAGAGCTTCAGGAAAATCCATTGCGTCCACTTGAAATAATCCACGTCGGTCGTGGCGATTTCGCGTGACCAATCGTAGCTGAAGCCGAGGCTTTTGATCTGGCGCGTGAAGTTGGCGATGTTCGCTTCAGTGGTCTTGCGCGGATGTTGACCGGTTTTGACGGCGTATTGCTCGGCGGGCAAACCGAACGCATCCCAACCCATCGGATGCAGGACGTTGAACCCTTGCGCGCGACGATAGCGAGCGAGGATATCCGTGGCCGTGTAACCTTCCGGATGACCGACGTGCAATCCCGCGCCAGACGGGTAGGGGAACATGTCGAGGATGTAAAATTTCTTCGGAGCTTGGCAGCCGGCCACCTTTGCCGGGGACATGGCATCCGCGCCGTGCCTGATGGCAAAGGGATGGTTTTCGGGGATTGCCTCACCCGGATTGAACGCGCGGAATGCCTGTTGTTCATCCCAGGTTTGCTGCCACTTGGGTTCGATCAGGTGAAACGGATATTGTCTGCGACTGCCTGCCATAGAACGGAAGATGATGCGGAAAACGTGGATTTCCGGCAATGGCGGAGTTTGCAGGCAACGAAGTGGAAAAGGCAGTGCGCTGAGTTGCGTTCGTTTCGTAGCGGCAGCGACGAGTTTTGTGGCCGAGGCGGATTGAAATCAGTCTTTTTGGTTGCGAATGCGAATCAGCACGTTCGAAGAACCGCAGATGGGGTCGAGCCGCGGGAAGGTCGTGGTGTTCGTGCCGGCATTGAACGAATTGGTGAAATTGACCACCGGACTCCATTCGGGGGAGGAGACGTCGCATTTGAATTCAGGAAACGCGCTCCAGCCGTTCGTGCCGGTGGATTTGAGCGTGATGAATTGCGCTACATCAATGTGAACAATGCGCACGGTAGGCGGAGCGGCCGGTGTGACGATGTTGATGATGCCCGCCATCGAGAAATGACTGCCGCATTGATAAAAGAGTTGGTTCGGCGCATCGGCAGGAACGGTGAACGTAACCGCGGCGAATGTGCTGCCGTTGTTAATGACGCCATTGTTGTATGCACCAGAGCTTCCAATGCCGAGGACAGATTTAATCCAGAACGGATGGATGCCGAGGTTGCTGAGATTGAACACATACGTGACGCCGCGTTCGAGTGTCAGCGTGGGGTCGCTTTGTCCGCCGATGGAATAATTCTCCAGATCGAACGCGGTGACGTTGAACGATTGAGCGGTAGCCGACGGGCGCAGGGTTAACAAGGTGACGACAGTGATGAGCAGGCAGTTGAGTCGGTTGAAGTAACGCATGGGGAACATTTTCAGTTTTTTAGTTGAGAGGCTGATGAGGAGGTGAGGTTCCCGTAATACTTGCTCGGAAAAATTTTTAGGAAAATGCGGGAACCTTATTCGCGATCTTTCCTCTTAAGTGTGAGTCTCGAAGCGTTTTCTTTCAACGGAAACGCGGCGAAGTCGTAAGCGAGGCCGTGCGAAAAAGTCGGCGAAACCACGCAACTTGAACCAGTGAATGCTAAGCGGCTTATGAAAAAAATCCTCCTCACCCTCCTGGCTGCAAGCAGTCTGATGTCGGCGCAAGCAGCCCTTTATCAATACAACCTGACGTTTGCTCCGGAAGCGCCGGGTGCAACCGGCTCAGGAACAGGAATGGTGTTTTATGATGATGAGACTCATTCCATGCAGATGTTTGCGGATTTCAGCGGCTTGAGCGGGAATGTAACGGTGACACATATTCACGCGCCGACGGCCGTGCCGGGCGAAGGAACGGTGGGAGTTGCTTTGGGAAATCCGTCGCTGCCGGGATTTCCGCTGGGAGCGACGAGCGGGAACTTTTCAAATACCGTGGACCTGACGGTGGCAGGGAATTGGAATGCCGGCTTTATGGGTAACAATGGTGGTAATCCAGCCGGAGCGGAGGCGGCACTCTTCGATGCGATGAATCAAGGGCGCGCTTATTGGAATATTCACACTTCCACATTTGGCGGCGGTGAAATTCGCGGCTTTCTAACATTGGTGCCGGAGCCGTCGGGTGCGGCGTTGGCTGTTTTGGGGATTTCCGGTTTGGTGCTGCGCCGCTGGAAACCGCATCCAACCAAAGCTCTTTAAGCTTTAGCCCCCCAGTCGCGCCCCCCCACGAAGAGGAGAAGCGCAAAGCGATCAGGCTTTGCGCTTCTTTCTTTCGCCGGTAGAAAGGGAATTTCAATGGCGTTCGCCAGCGCGCGCTTGAACGGGGTTTGCCGCGGAGCTTGTCTTGTTATCTAACCTGGTTTGTCCCGGCGCAGGACAGATGGAAGGGCGTTTCATGAGCTAAGTTCAGAAAATCCATGCAGCGAGGAAGTTGGCGTCCAACTTGCATCAGAGGGAGCGCATATACGGGTGGATGGAACTGATTTTTAAGTTGGAGACACATGAACGAAGCGAAGCTGACTGACATTCAAGATACGCGGAAGCGCATTCTGCTGGTGGACGATCATGCGGTGGTGCGATTCGGCATCTCGCAATTGATCAATCGCCAAAGTGATCTGGTGGTTTGTGGTGAGCAGGAGGATGCGCGGAAGGCGTTGGACGCGATTGGACGATTGCGCCCCGACCTCGTGGTGGTTGATTTATCTCTGAAAGACAGCAGCGGCCTGGAATTGATCCGCAACATCAAAGCACAATATCCCGGCAAGCCGGTTCTCGTCGTCAGCGTGCATGATGAATCCATTTATGCGGAAATCGCTTTTCGCGCCGGCGCGCTCGGTTATCTGATGAAACAAGAGGCGTTGGAACGAGTCGTTCCGGCGATTCGACGCGTGTTGGCAGGTAACGTTTATGTGAGCGATGCGCTCGCGGCCAAAATGCTCCAACAACAGGTGCGTGGTCATACCGATGTGCAGCAACCGGCCATCAAGTCGTTGAGCGATCGCGAAGTTGAAGTTTTCCATCTCATCGGGCAGTGGAAGAAGACCAAAGAGATTGCGAGCGAACTGCATTTGAGCGTCAAGACGGTGGAATATTATCGCGAGCAGATTAAGCGGAAGCTGAATCTCAAAGACGCGGCGGAGTTGACGCAATACGCCACCGCCTGGGTGCAACGCGAAGTGCCGGCATAAAATTTCTGTTCCAGTTCTGTTGTGTGTTCCCCGTTCGGATTGTCCACCGAACGGGGTTTTTATTTTTCAAAATTCATTCGCTCAGAGTTTTCCAACTATTTCAGTTCCAGCTTTTTCTTTTTCATTTTTCGGTGAACGCGTAAGTTGTCCAACGCGGCTGGCATGATAAGCCGGCTGATTTAACCGATTTGGCGTTTGCACTTTAACTGTAACTGAAATGAAACCTCGCGTTCGTTTTGCTCCGTCGCCCACGGGATATCTGCACATCGGTGGCGCGCGCACGGCTCTGTTTAACTGGCTTTATGCCCGGCACACGGGCGGAACGTTTGTGTTGCGGATTGAGGACACGGACGCAGCGCGAAATACGCAGGAAGCGGTCGAAGTGATTTTGCAGGGACTGCGCTGGCTCGGTTTGAATTGGGATGAAGGTCCTCTGACGGCTGATGCCACTGGACCGTGCAAGGGCGACCGTGGCCCGTACTTCCAATCGCAACGAAAGGAGAATTATCAACGGCGCGTGGAAGCGTTGTTGTCGCGCGGATTGGCGTATGAGCACGAGGGCGCGATTAAATTCAAGATGCAGCGCGAGCCGATTTTGATTCCCGACCTCGTCGTCGGCGATGTCTTACGGAAGTTGACGGATCGCGAAGAAGTGGATCCGGATTTCGTTATTGTGCGGAGCGATGGTCAACCGGTGTTTCACTTCGTGAATGTGGTGGACGATCTGGAGATGGGCATCACGCACGTGATTCGCGGCGAAGATCATCTCAGCAATGCGGCCAAGCATATCGCGCTGTTTCGCGCGTTCGGAGTCGAGCCGCCGAAGTATGCGCACATCCCGCTCATTCTGAATGCGGATGGCAGCAAGAT
>CALAYC010000329.1 GCA_937894935.1 uncultured Verrucomicrobiota bacterium | reverse complement strand
TCGACGCGGTCGCAGTCGGACAATTCACACCCGGCCCGGTTTTCACTACAGCGACGTTTATCGGTTACGTGTTGAGCGGACCAACTGGTGCGTTACTGGCAACCGTAGGAATCTTTTTGCCTGCTTTTATGTTTGTGGCGATCAGTGTTCCTTTCCTCCCACGATTGCGCACATCGCCGATTGCGAGCGCATTTCTTGACGGCGTCAATGTCGCGTCGCTGGCGCTGATGGCCGTGGTGACGTGGCAACTGGGCACAACTGCACTTGTTGATTGGCTGACCGTTTTCCTCGCGATAATCTCCGCAGGTCTGTTGATCTATTGGAAAATCAACTCCGCATGGTTGCTATTGGGCGGCGCGGTTGTTGGCGTGCTGCGCCTCTTTCTATAAACGATTCGAGGAGATTCACTCACTACTCAGATAGAAAAGAAAAAAGGCACGGCCTTCGCCGTGCCTTGACAACGGAGTTAACTGAAATTATGCCCGCCGGCGCTTGATAAGAGCCAGAATTCCGAATCCGCCAATCAAAGCAAACGCGGAAGGCTCCGGGACGACGGAAACCGTGAAGTTATCAACACGGGAAGTGCCGCCAGCGGCCACTGTGCCTCCATTAGCAGAGACGGTCGATGTGTTAAACAACCGGAAATATACCGTCGTAGCATTATCTAAAGCAGCAATGGAACTGAGATCGAAAGTGAAAGTGTATCCGCTTTGATAAGTACCGCTACTCCAGCTCGAGAGCGGACTCGCACCATTCGCCAACACTGTGTAATTGCCAGCGGATGTAAAGGCCACACCGTCCGTGCTGTAGTCGAGACTGAAATCGCGCGGGCCAGTACCACTGCTGGTTTGATCAAAAGTAACTCCAATACCGAAATGCCCAAGGGTGCTCAGCGAGAACTGAAAGTAATCGCCCACCGCCCACGTATTCGCGTTGAGCGAATTTGCTGAGCCATTCCCTACAGGCGTCGTCCAATCGGTTGCCGAATCGGCATGGAGACCCGAGGCGGTTCCAGTTCCGACATCAGCCAGAATACTTGAGATCGTGGTTGAATTATTAAGGTCAGCTGGAGGATTGAGCTCAAACGTCCATTGCGCCAAAGTAGTTTGACCAGACGCAAGTTGGGCTTGAGTGAATAATGTTACAATAGACAATAAAACTGCTCCTGAGAATTTTTTCATAGAAGAATACAACTTAGTTTGGGGTTAAACACAGATACAACTGAGCGTCTCGTTGATACTGCACTCGCTCAAACTTTACAACGGTTTTTTCGATTCCTTTTTCTCTTACTAACCGTGAAAAATTTTCTCCGAGTATTTCATCCGCACTATTGCGGATAACAGGTCATAACTTTTCCCGACCACCGTATCCTGTCTCCAAATCGTGCCAGTGTTCCACGCTGTCTTCGTCTTCTTCCCAACAAAGAAAAACTTCTCGCCCTCCGATGATTGCCGGAAAATCCAACAGCCCCCGCTCCATGTCTTTAATTAAAATCTCCCGCTGCTGAAATTCGTTCAACAACGCCTGCATCTCCGCCAGCGTTTTAATCCAGCGATTCACCTGATCGCCACCCACGTCCGCGCCATGTACCATCAACGAACTGACACGTTTATCGCTGCGTTCCAGATCTTCGCGGAGCTGTCGAAGTTGACTCAACCAATTGCGTAGTTGCGGCAGTAACGCCGTCGCTTCCTCACGCGTGTAATGTTTGGAAAAACGATAACTCATAGGCTAAGGCTGCGCCGCAGCGTCGAGTTTTTCCTGCACCTTGGGATTGGCTTCAACCGTCAGCGACTGCCTCCAGGCCTCGCGGGCTTTGTTCATGTTTTTCAACGCCTGATAGGCGTCGCCCAGATGATCATAAATCGTCGCATCGGGTTGTTCCGCTTTTGCCACCGCTTCCAACAAATACTTCAACGCCCCCTCATACTCGCCTTGCTGAAACAACACCCAACCCATGCTGTCGAGAAACGCTTCGTTTTCCGGCTCAAGCTTCAAAGCCTGTTCAATCAACTCACGCGCTCGACCAATATTTTCGCCGCGCTCGGCCCACATGTAGCCGAGATAATTCAACGCTTCGGCATTCTGTGGATCGAGAGCGATAGATTTCTCAAAATACTCTGCGGCCTTCTCGCGTTCACCGGCCCGTTCATGAGTCGCGCCGAGTTGAAAATAAAACATTGTCGTCAGACGATTCGTTTCCTCCAGCGCGGCGATTCGTTCCGCTGCGGCCAGATGCTTTATCGCCTGCGCATAATCCTTCTTTTCGTGATGCGCTAATCCCAACAAATATTCCGCAACGAAACTCGGCCCTTTTTGGCGTCGAAACTCTTCCAGATTCTGCACCGCTTCATCCACGTCACCGGTCGCTAATTGCGCCGTCGCGAGTTCCAGACGCGCCTGGTCGAATCCCGGTTGCAACAGCAGGACACGATGAAAATAAGCAATCGCTTCGGGCCAACGTTTCTCTTCCGCCGCAATGGCGCCGAGGAAGTAATGCGCGCCCGCATTCGCCGGATTGTCCTGAATCAACGCTCGCAACTGCTCTGCCGCGCGGGCCCGTTCATCGACGCGCAAATAAATATCCGCGAGTTTGGCGCGGACAATTTCCTGCATCGGTTGCGAACTCCGCTCGCGCTCCAGAAATCGTAAATACAACGCCGCCGCCTCATCCGTTTTGCCCAACAGAAAAAACCCGTCAGCCAATTTCAACGTCAGCGGACCAGCCACGTTCGCTTGCGCGCGCTCCAGCAAACGCACGGCTTTCGCGCGCGAAGCATCCCGTTGTTCAGGAACGCGCCGGCTGTAATCCGAATACAACTCCGCCAGACTGATGAGCGTTTCCGCATCGAGATCCGACAATGCCGCGGCTTCATCCAACACCTGCAATGCTGCCGCCGGACGATTCGCCTGCAGAAAACCAAGATACAGATTCTGTCGCGCTGGCATGAATCGCGGCATCCGACGAACCGCAATTTCATTTGCTTCGAGTGCCTTTTTATCCTGTCCCAACTGGCTGTAAACAAATCCCAATCGCACGAACACCAACGCATCAACCTCTGGCAATGCGGCGGCGAGTTTCAAGACTTCCAACGCCTGTGGAAATTGCCGCGCTTCCAATAACCGCGTCGAGACATCGAGCAATAGATCTGCGTCTTTGGGACTGGCCTTTGCCGCCTGAAGAAATTCGTCAGCCGCCGCGGCGGCGTTACCGGAGAGTTGCTGCACGACGCCCGCAGCAAAATGAGCATGAGCCGCCGCGCGTTGTTGCAATTCGGAGTCATCTCTAACCACGGTGTACGCCGCCTTTTGGGTGGAGCGACACCCGATGGTCAGGCCCGTCAGCGTCAGTAGCACGAACAACGTGCCAAGGATTCCGCCTCCGTTGCAATAACGAGCGACAATCATCTCAGTACAATAAACCACGCGCGACGGCCCCCAAATGGACCGCCCGCGTGGGTGCAAAGAATCGATTCCGCGCTGCGGCTATTTCTGCCAGGTGCGCTTCTTATGACGATTCAAGCGCAGCTTCTTGCGCCGTTTGTGTTTATTGATTTTAGCCTTGCGGCGTTTTTTCAGTGAACCCATAGGGTCGTTCAGTTGTAACCAACCTTGCTCTCAAAGCCAATCCGAAACTTTTCGCTTGTTGAAGAGTTCCAGGCTGGCGGTTTCCCTGCCCGACTATCGTTATTCGGGCAAAGCCTCACAAATCCTACTAAACCTACCGTCCGGTTTGAGGAAAAATCTGGTAAAGTAACAGATAAATCACCACGCCCGTCACGGACACATACATCCAGGTCGGCCAGGTCCAGCGGGCAATTCGCTTGTGCGCATCAAAACGTTCGCGCCAGGCGCGAACCGTCGTCATCAAAACCATCGGCACAATTGCGATCGCACCGATCAAATGCGTGAACAGAATTACCAGGTAAATCGGCCGAAACCACGCCGGATCGAGGAATTTCGTATGCGCATTGCCGAACTCCTGCTTCATCCGGTAGTGGTAATAGAGATAGCACGCGAGGAATGCCAGCGACGTCAGCAACGCCGCCACCATGCAATTACGATGCGCCATCTTGTTGCCGCGCTTGATGAAAATGTAGCCCAGCGTTAACAGCACCGTCGCCGTTCCGTTCAAGCCCGCATTAACCAACGGCAAATCGGTGAAGCTCATCGTTCGCGCTCCAGTTGTTTGATTGCCGTCAGAATTCCCGACCGCACCTGTTCCCAATCCACGCCTTCACCACCGGTTTCAAAAATACCGCGTAACTGTCCTCGCTTGTCCACCAACACAAAAATCGTGCTGTGAATGAATAAATCATTTGCGCTGGTTCGTTCCTCCGGCTTCTTCTCAATAGTCGTCAGCTTCAGCCCATCGATCGCGAGTTTGGCGATTTCAGTTTTCGTTCCGGTCAGAAACATCCAGCGATTCGTATCTGCCTCAAATCGCGCGGCGTACTTCGTCAGAACTTCCGGCGTGTCAAAATCCGGATCGGTGGTCAGCGAAACCAGTTTCGCCCGACTGCGAGCCGGTAAAGCTTTTTGCACCTCGGCCATTTGCCGCGTCATGCGTGCGCACGGTCCGGGGCAACGCGTGAAAATAATATCTGCCAGCCAGACCTGACCGCGCAGATTTTCCAGCGTTACCTTCTGCCCCAGTTGATTGGTGAGGGTGAAGTTTTCGACCTGACCCAACATCGGCAGCGGCGCCGGGCGGGAACGCGACGTAAGATAGCCCAACGCCAGAATGCCGATGAGCAACACTACTCCAATCCAGAGGGTGCGAAACGGTCGATCGGCTGAATTCTCCATCGTAATAAAAAGTTAGCGCCGAACCGAAGTCCGGCGCAAAACAAAAGCTCGTGAGAAAGTCTTACTCGAAGCTTTGCGCGCCACCCGCGCTGGCCTTCGCTTTCTCCGCCATCCAGGCGTCGAATTTCTCCTGACTTTCCACAATGATAAATCCACCGGACATACTGGTGTGTCCATTACCACAAAGCTGCGCACAGTTAATCTGATAACGCCCTTCCTGCGTCGGCTTGAACCAGGCAGGAATTCGCAATCCCGGAATCGCGTCCTGCGTCACGCGCATCGCGATGATTTTGAACGAGTGAATCACGTCCTTGGAACTGATGTAGGCAATGACCGGTTTGTTGACCGGCACATGGATTTCTGCCGCCGGCACAATCTGGATGTCATCCGCACCGGCCGGATCATCCGGATCCACGCCGAACAGATTCTGTTCGTTCACCAGTTGCATGCTTTGCTTGCCGAATTTCTTGTCCGCCCCCGGGTAACGCACGTTCCAGTTGAATTGCTGACCGATCACCTGAATTTCCGTTGCATCGGCGCGATCCTTTTCAGTGAATT
>CALAYC010000328.1 GCA_937894935.1 uncultured Verrucomicrobiota bacterium | reverse complement strand
TGGCGATCATCTGCGTGCCGATAAGAATATCAATCTTACCGGTGCGAAAATCGCCAAGCACTTTGCGGTAATCGTCTTTGCGTTTCATGACGTCCGCGTCCATGCGTTTGATGCGAGCGTTGGGAAAAAGTTTAGCCAGGACGTCTTCGACTTTTTGCGTGCCGAGACCGGAATAACGGATGGCTGGATTCTTGCATTTCGGATTCGGGCAAACGGCGGGCACGCGTTCGTTGTAACCGCACAAATGACAGCGCAATAAATTTTCCGGGCGATGATACGTGAGCGACAGGGAACAGTTCGGGCATTCGCAGACGTGACCGCAACGTTCGCATTGCAGCGAAGTTGAATAGCCGCGCCGGTTGAGAAACAAAATCGTTTGCTCGCCTTTTTCGAGGCGCTGCGTGATGGCCTCTTTAAGTTGTGGTGAAAAAATGGGCGGGCCTTTTTCTTTGCGCGCGGCCTGACGCATGTCCACAACGCGCACGACCGGCATTTTTTGATGGTCCACGCGTTCGGGTAATTCGAGCAGCGTGTATTTGCCCTTTTTGCAATTGTGATAACTCTCCAAGGACGGCGTTGCCGAACCGAGCACCACGACCGCACCTTCCATTTGTCCGCGCACGACGGCGACATCGCGTGCGTGATAACGTGGTGCTTCTTCCTGCTTGTAGGTGTGCTCGTGTTCTTCGTCCACGATGATGAGTCCGAGCGGTTCAACCGGCGCAAAAATTGCCGACCGCGCGCCAATCACGATGCGTGCGCGGCCTTGTCGGATTTTGTGCCATTCGTCATGACGTTCGCCGGCGCTAAGATGCGAATGCAAAACGGCGACGAGCGTTTGTAGTTTTCCGGAACTGAAACGCGCTTTGAATCGTTCGACGGTTTGCGGCGTAAGCGAAATTTCCGGCACGAGCACAATCGCGCCCTGACCTTGCGCCAACGCATGAGCGATGGCCTGCAAATAAATTTCTGTTTTGCCGGAACCAGTAACGCCGTGGAGAAGAAACGTGGGGGCTTTTGATTGAGGTGGATTACCAGGCGTCGTTCCGTCAACGGTGGGCGGAGCGACGGAGTTGTTCATCGCGGCTTTGATTTTTTCCAAAGCGGCGGCCTGGCTCGGATTCAACGCGAGCGGTTGGGTGGCCAGAATGTGTTCGCGCGCGTAAGGATCGCGTTCGGAGATTTCGCTGGCGATCGTGACAAGGCCGCGATCTTCCAATTTGCGCACGGTGGCGGCGGTGGTTTCCGCCAGCGCGATGAGTTCGGACAACAACATTTCGCGCCGCTCTTCGATGATGTGCCAGACCTCGAGTTGGCGTTTGGGCAGGTTTGGAAATTCGCCGCTGACCGGCTGCACCCGTACAAACAAACGCTCGCGCCAACCGGCGTCTTCATGTCGCACCGCTTCCGGCAGTACGGATTTCAACGCGATTTCCGGAGCGCAGCAGTAGTAGTCTGCAATCCATCGCGCGAGTCGGAGCACCTTGGGCGTGACGAGTGTTTGTGCGCCGATGACTTTGAGGATCGGTTTAAGATTCGTGTGAGCGGATTCTTCAGCGACGGCGGTGACGACGCCCAGAACTTTCCTCGCGCCGAACGGCACTTGCACGCGACTGCCCACATCCACTTTGCCCGCGAACTCAGGCGGAATGGCGTAATCGAACTCCTTGCGAAGTGCGATTTCGAGGGTGACACGAGCAATCATGTGGCTTGTGATGCTGAGCGATTGCAACGCAGGACTAACGATGTTGCAACTTGCTCGCTGCGCGTTCCAGCAATGTGAGTAAGCCGCCGAGCACGCCGGTTTTGCGACCCTGCCACAAAACACCAAACGTGACGCGCGGAAAATCCGGTAGCGGCAGGACACGCACTTCCGGCAATAATTTCAGTTCCGGCAAATGAACTGTGACGCCGATGCCGTAACCGTGCGCGACGTAAATCTGCACCATTTCCACGCTGCTGACTTCGATGCCGGGCGGCCAATCCACTTTGTGTTTCGCGAGTCCTTCTTGAAACGCACGGCGGATGGGTTCGTTGCTCGGCACGGTGATGAGTGATTCTTCGATGCGATCCAGTTCCCACAATTGTTCCGCTGATTTGAACGGACTGGATTTCGGCACGAGCAACACGAGTGGGAGATCGAACAACGGTTCGCTTTGAACGGTGGCGGGCGGTTTGCCGCCGAGCAGACCGATGGACAGATCAATTTCCTGCGCCTGCAACCAGTTCAACACCTGCGGAAAATAACCTTCGCGTAAGGAGACGCGGAGTTTTGGAAACGACTTCCGCAAATCCTGCAACATGCCGGGCAGGAACGTGCGGAGAACGGTTTCTGAAGCGGCGATGCGTAGATGTTGCGAAACGCCGCCGCGCAGTTTATCGGCCATCGGCGTCAGGTTGGAGAAAAACGGATTGATGAAGTCGAACAGTTCTTTCCCGGCGGCGGTGAGTTCGAAAGGGCGACGTTGAAACAACGTTACGCCGAGTGATTCCTCGAGTTGGATTACCTGGGCGCTGATGGCCGGTTGTTGAATGCCGTAGGGCATGTTGCGCACGGCGGGACTGATGCCGCCGTGTTTGGCTACGTAGTAAAACAGTTCCAGGTGATGAACGTTCATAGGAATCCGCGCGTTGCTGTCACTTTGCCGGGAACGCGGGCGGCATCGCAAGTCCGCTCCCGTGGCAAGAATCAGCTTTATGCAAACAGTCCCGAAGCCGGACTGAATCCTGGCAGCGCCGCGGGAATTCAGCTTGATTCTGCGCTGCGGTGGGGTTCAATCGCATTATCCAATTATGAAAACACTTCGGGGTTTGCTGCTGGTGTTGTGTTTCTTTGTATCAATCGCTGCTCAGGCGGCGAAAACAGCTCAGGTGCATTTGACCTGTCTGTCGTTGCGGGTATCTCCGGGTTCAGACGGATTCGGAAGCACGCTGGCGTTGACGAGTCTTGGTTCTTCGAGTCCGTTCAACGGCGAGTTGTATCCGTCGAGTTCGGGAAACTACGGCAGTTTATTCAGTATGGACAACTTCGGGTTTCCCATTTACGGCGGAATGGAGGTCAAGATACCTGGTTTTGTGGACGAGAATAAGAACGGGTTTGATGACTTTTTCGAAGTGCAACAGGGCGTCAGCCCGACGTCCACAAGCGGGTATTACGAAACCGATTTTACTGGAGGAACAATCGTCGCGCACTGGAGCCGCGCGCCGGGTTCGTCGTATGGTACATGCGTTTTCAACCTGATTGACGAAATATTCGGTAATCTGGGGAGCTTCACGCATACGTTTCAATTACTGGAATTCGTCGGTCCGCTGACTTACACGCCGGGAACGGACGAGGTCACTGGAGTTATTGATCTCGTGCAAACGGATAATCCCACCGCGTTCATCCAAGGACCGGTGTTATTTTCGAAAGTTAATCCAAATCTTCTCGTGCTACGCCCAGGCTTCTGGACCAATGACGGCGGATTGACGCTGGAGTTGCTGGAGAGGCAGGTTCTGCGTGATACAACGTTAAAAACCAATTATTATGGCGTTATGATTTTTGCTGATGGTGACCCCGCAACGGGCGGTTACGATTATCCTTTCTGGCAATTATCCATTGATGATTGGAACGATGCGGATGGCGACACGATTCCGGACTTTAGCGATGAACCGGACTCAGGCGGAAATATTGAGCCGCCTGTGCTTTCACTGACTCGCGGCACAACGAATCTGTGGTTGAGCATTTCGGGTGAAGTCGGGCGATTGCACCATGTTTTGCAATGCGCGGATTTGAATAGCGGCGTCTGGCAGACCAATCTCACGGTCACGTTGACCAACCGTCCGCAACTGATTTTTCTGCCGCTTCCAGACGAGTCCAGCCGGTTTTGGCGGGTGGAAGTGCCGTAGTGGGGATCCTCGAAAACCGGCTTCAGGAGGGCTCGGGGCTGCTGCGACGGAAATTTTTCATTTCGCGCTCTCGCATTCTGCGGCATCGTAGGCAGGTATGGGTAAACGTCGCGAAGCGCGAGAACGCGCCGTCCAGTTTCTATTTCAATACGACCTGAATCCTCCGGATGACCTCGACGGAGCGTTGAATGAATTCTGGGAATCGCAACGCGCCGCCGCTCTGGCTGAAGAACGGAAGGGTAAAGCCACCTGGGGCGAGAAGATCGAATTACCGCCGCCGTCCGCTGCCGAAGCGGAAACGCGCTTGTTTGCCGATCCGCTGATTCGCGGTACGTTGCAGTTTCGGGCCGAGGTGGACGAGCAGATCAAGAAGCACGTCAAGAACTGGGATTTCAATCGTATCGCCGCAGTGGATCGCAACATTCTGCGGCTGGCGATTTATGAAATGTTGCATCGCGAAGACATTCCGCCGGTGGTGAGCATCAACGAAGCGGTGGATATCGCGAAAAAGTTTTCGACCGAAGACAGCGGCAAGTTTGTCAACGGCATCCTCGACAAGGTTAAAGGCGAGCTGATGCGTCCAGCTCGAATCGTGAAATGAGTTACGCCGACCTGCATCTGCACTCGCATTTTTCCGACGGCACATTTACGCCGCCGGAGATTGTTGCGCGCGCGAAGCAGCAGGGCCTGGGGGCGATTGCACTGACCGACCACGATACCGTGGAAGGTTGCGCCGTGGCGATGGAGGAATGTGCTCGTGCCGGCATCGAGTTCATCGTCGGTACGGAATTGACCTCGGAGCACAACGATCACGAGTTGCATATTCTCGCGTACTGCGTTGATCCGGAGAATGAGCGATTGCTGCGCGAAATCTCGAAGTTTCAAAAAGTGCGGCAGGATCGCATTCGCGAAATGGTTGATCGCATCAATGCTCTCGGTGTCGCGCTTAAGGCAGAAGACGTTTTTGCGTTGGCGAACTGCCGGTCGCCGGGCCGTCCACACGTTGCGCGCACGCTGGTGCGTCACGGCCAATGCCGTACGCTGGACGAAGCGTTTGATCGCTTTCTCAAAAAAGGTCGGCCGGGTTGGGTGCCGAAGGCGAAGATGTCCGCGCTGACTGCGATCGAACTGATTCATCAAGCCGGCGGATTGGCGGTGATGGCGCATCCGGGTTTGAACAAAACGGACGAATCCATTCCCGATCTGGTCGCCGCCGGATTGGATGGCATCGAATGTTTTCACACGAAACATCCGCCTGCGACTGCCCGGCATTATCTGGGCATTGCGGCGAAATATAATTTGCTGGTGACCGGAGGTTCGGATTGCCACGGAATGAGCAAGGGCAAACCGCTCATCGGTACCGTGCGACTCGCCCGGGAGCATTTCGACAAACTTAAAGCCAAGGCGGCGGAAAAAGTTTCCCCCACGAATGCACAAAACTAGATCTGAATTCTCAACTGCCGCGGCAGGGTGGGCCGCGTGGCGTAATCTGATTTTTTCTTCGTTGGTTTAATTCGGCATGGGACTGTTCGACAAATTCAAAGCCGGTCTGGCCAAAACGCACGCCAGACTTACTCACGAAATCAAACGCATTGTTACGCGGTCGCCGCGGTTGACGGCGGATTCGATGGAAGAACTCGAAGCCGCTTTGATCGCCGCTGATCTTGGTATGGCGATGACGCGCCAGATTCTCGATGCGGTCAAAGTATCCTACGAAACGCAGGGTAAATCGGGTCTGGATTACCTTGGTGTGGCGCAGGCGGAAATCGAGAAGAGCCTTGCATCAAATCAGGCAGGCCTGATCCGAGCGGCCAACGGACCGACGGTTGTTTCGATTGTCGGCGTGAATGGCACGGGTAAAACAACGACTAGCGCCAAGCTCGCGCATTACATTCAATCACAAAACCAGGTGGCCTTACTTGCGGCTTGCGACACGTTTCGCGCGGCGGCCATTGAACAACTCAAGCTCTGGGGCACGCGGCTCAACGTCGAAGTCATTGCTGGCAATTACGGCGCTGACGCGGCGGCCGTGGCGCACGATGCGGTCAGTGCAGCGCAGGCGCGTAAAGCGGATTATCTCTTCATCGACACTGCTGGACGGTTGCACACGAAACATAATTTGATGCAGGAGTTGCATAAACTGCATCGCGTAATCGGTAAACAACTCGCAGGTGCACCGCATGAAGTGCTGCTCGTGCTGGATGGCAGCACCGGAATGAACGCGTTGAATCAGGCGCGCGAGTTCAACAAAGCCGTGCCGTTGACCGGATTGATTGTCACCAAGCTCGACGGCACCAGCAAAGGTGGCATGGTTGTGGCCATTCAAAAAGAACTCGGGTTGCCGATTAAATTTGTCGGCTTAGGCGAACAGCCGGATGATTTGCAGCCGTTCGATGCAAAACAGTTCGCGCAAGCGCTGTTTGAGGAATAAACTCTTCCTCGTTCGCTGAAGTAAACCATGAAACGCATTGAAGCCATTATTCGACCTCACAAACTGCAAGCAGTCCTCACCGCCCTGGCTAAGGCTGGATATAAAAACGCAACTGTTTTTGAAAGCCGCGGACTGACTCAGCAGATCGGTTGTTCTCGAATCTACGAACCGGTTCAAACCAACCCGGAAACTGAAACCGGATTAATCTGCAAACGGCTGCTGTTGCTGTTTGTGGAAGACAATCAATGTCAGGACGCAGTGAAGCTGATTCAGAAAGAGTCGTTCACGGGCAAACCGGGAGACGGTATAATTGCCGTTTCTTCGGTGGAGCAGATCGTGCGGATTCGACCGGAATAACGCGCATCAGCGACTCAATAATTCGCGCTTCAAACCTCTCGCCTCATGACCAGGCCGCTGATTGAAGTGTGTGTGGATTCCGTGGAATCCGCACGCGCAGCGGAGGCTGGCGGAGCGGATCGGATCGAGCTTTGTCAGGCGTTGGGCGAAGGAGGGCTGACTCCAAGTGCGGGATTGCTGGTAGTGGTGCGAGAGTGGGTGGAACTGCCAGTCGCAGTGATGATCCGGCCACGGAGGGGCGACTTTTGTTATTCGGAAACGGAATTCGACGTGATGCGGCGCGATTTGTTGGACGCCAAGCAGAACGGCGCGGACTTCATCGTCACGGGCATTCTTACAGCCGAAGGTTCAGTGGATATTGTCCGCATGCGCGAATTGGTGGCGTTGGCAAGACCTTTGCCAGTCACGTTTCATCGTGCCTTCGACATGGTGTGCGCCGTGGAGCGGGCCTTGGAGGATTTGATTGATTTGGGCGTGGAACGCGTTTTGACGTCGGGACGGGAGCGCACGGTGGTTGACGGGTTGGAGACGATTCTGCGGTTACGGCAGCAGGCGCGGGGGCGAATCGTGATTGTTCCGGGCGGTGGTATTAACGAAGAAAATATCACCAGGATTCTCGCGGCCAGTGGAGCGACGGAGTTTCACGTCTCCGCCAGTGAGATTCAGGAGAGCCCGATGACCTTTCGTAATTCGCAGGTTGTAATGGGCCGAACTCAAAGCCTTTCCGAATACTCGGTCAGCCGCACCAGTGAGGCGCGGGTTCGGAAATTCCGGGAACTTGCAGGTTGAGCTTTTCTGCTCCAGGACGGTTGTTTTCTAAAATTATCTCATAAATTCCATAAATATGGATTTGTGCTTGAATGCGCCGCTATGCGATAAAGTCGTATCACATTCATGGCCCGCACAAATGTATATCGCTTGCCGGTTTTTCTGCTGATCGCGGCGGCGGTCAGGATGTCTTTGTCTGCTGACGCCGCGACCATCGAATACAATCGCGACATCCGCCCGATTCTCACCGAGAACTGTTTTTCCTGTCACGGAGCGGACTCCGCCTCGCGCAAGGCGGGGTTGCGACTGGACAGTTTCGAGGAGGCGACGGCCCAGCGAGCGGACAGCGTTCCAGCCATCATTCCGGGCAACCCGAAGGAGAGTGAACTGATCCGGCGCGTTTTTGCAGATGACGATGATTTGATGCCGCCGACGGATTCGCACAAGAAACTTACGCGGGCGCAGAAGGATTTGCTCAAGCAATGGATCGCCGCCGGAGCGGAATATCAACCGCATTGGGCATTCGTCGCGCCGGTTCGCCCTGAACTGCCTCGGGTTAAAAATGCGAAATGGGTGAAAAATCCGATTGATCGATTCATCCTCGCACGGTTGGAGCAGGAAGGATTAAAGCCTGCGTTGGAAGCGGATCGTCGCACGCTGGCGCGTCGCGTGAGTCTGGATTTGACGGGATTACCGCCCGAGCCTGAGATCGTTGAAACCTTTGTTGCCGACTCAACCCCGGACGCTTACGAAAAACTGGTAGATCATCTTCTCGCCACGGTGAAGTGGGGCGAGCATCGCGCGCGTTATTGGCTGGATGCAGCGCGATACGGCGATACGCATGGCATTCACATTGATAATTACCGCGAGATGTGGACGTATCGCGATTGGGTCATCAACGCGTTCAACGAAAACATGCCGTTCGACCAATTCACCATCGAACAGCTTGCGGGAGATTTGTTGCCGCAACCGACCCTTGAGCAAAAAATCGCGACGGGATTCAACCGTTGCAACATCACGACGAGTGAAGGCGGTGCGATTGATGAAGAATACCTCGTGCTCTACACGCGGGATCGCACGGAAACGACGTCGCAGGTCTGGCTCGGGCTGACTGCCGGTTGCGCGGTTTGTCACGACCACAAATACGACCCGCTGTCGCAAAAGGAATTTTATCAGTTGGCCGCATTTTTCAATAACACGACGCAGAAGGCGATGGATGGGAACGTCAAAGACACACCACCGATCGTCGTGGTCGCCAGACCCGAAGAACGCGCGCGTTGGGATGAGTTGCAGGCAGAAATCCCGATCGCGAAAAAACGGATTGATGATCATAAGGTAGCGGTTCGACCGACATTTGATCTCTGGCTGACGAATGCCGAAGGCCATTTGCTGGAAAAGTACATGCCTCAGGTTGTGCCGGTGGTTCGCGTGGGGCTTAACGAAGGCGCGGGCGAAGTTATTTCAGCGCAGGTCGGAAATGAAACCCGCACGCTTAGTGTGAGCACTAATTTTAATTGGCTGGATGGCGCGATTAGCGCAAAGGCGGCGACGATTTCGACCAACGACAAATTGGAGATCGTGGATGGCGGCGATTTTGAGCGTACAAATCAGTTCAGTTACGCCGTTTGGGTCAAGGCTACGGGAGGGAAAACCGGCGCGGTGATTGCCCGGATGAAAGACGGCGACGGTTATACGGGCTGGGATTTGTGGATTCAGGATAATCGTCCGATTGCGCATGTAATTTCTAAATGGCCGGAGAACGCATTGAAAATCACAGCCCGAAAAGAAATGCCCAAAGACCAGTGGAATCATATTTGTGTGACATACGATGGTTCATCCAAAGCCGACGGGCTGAAAATCTACGTCAACGGCGAACGGCAGAACGTGAATGTTGAAAAAGACGCACTCAAAGACAGTATCCGCACCAGTGTTGCGATGACGATCGGAGGTCGTAGCGGTGGCACTTATCTGGAGGGATTCGGGGTTCAGGATGTGCGGGTTTTTGATTCCGAATTGAGTAAGGAAGAAGTGATGCGATTGGCGCGAACCCCACGCTTGCATTGGCTGGCGAGTAAAGCGGCTGACACTCGCACTAAAGAAGAAAGCGACGAAGCATTCTCGTTGTGGTTGAGTTTGCTGAATGAGCCATTCCGGCAACTCACTGCAACGCGCAAGAAGCTTCAGTCGGAATCTGAGCAAATCCGCAAACGCGGCACGATTGCGCACGTGATGCAGGAAAAAGAAACGCCAGCGGAAGCTTATCTCTTATTCCGCGGTGAGTACGATAAACCTCGTGACAAATTGTCGCCGGCGACTCCAGCGATTTTTCCACCGATGCCGGAGACGTTGCCTCGCAACCGACTCGGCTTTGCGCAGTGGTTGATGTTGCCGGAGAATCCTTTGACGGCGCGGGTCACGGTGAATCGCATGTGGCAGGAGGTGTTTGGAACGGGAATCGTTCGCACGACGGGCGACTTTGGTATCGCGGGCGAGATGCCGTCGCATCCGGAGCTGTTGGATTGGCTCGCGGTGGAATTTCGCGAGTCAGGTTGGAACGTGAAACAGTTCTACAAAATGCTCGTGATGTCGGCAACGTATCGGCAGTCCGCGGTCACCACACGAACCAAACTGGCGAAAGATCCGGAGAATCGTTTTTATGCGCGCGGACCAAGATTCCGAATGGACGCGGAAATGATTCGCGATCATGCCTTGGCCGCCAGCGGTCTGTTGGTGGAAAAAATCGGTGGACCGAGTGTTAAGCCGTATCAACCGGACGGCGTGTGGGAAGCGGTGGCAATGGATCAGAGCGACACGCGTTTTTACAAACGCGATTCCGGCGAGGGATTGTATCGCCGCAGTCTTTACACGTTCTGGAAACGCGCCGCGCCGCCGGCGGCGATGGAAATTTTCAATGCGCCCAGTCGTGAAACCTGCACGGTTCGCCGTGAACGCACTGATACGCCATTGCAGGCGCTGGTGACGTTGAACGATCCACAATTTGTTGAAGCGGCCCGAAAGCTCGCTGAAGCAGCACTCAAAGCGAGTCGCGGTAGCGTTCTTGAGCGAGTGAATTTTATGGCGCAACGGCTGATTGCGCGCCCGCTCAAGCCGAAGGAGCAGAAAATTGTTACCGCCGGACTGGAAGATTTTCTGGCGTATTATCGCGCGGAGCCGAAACAGGCTGAGGCGTTAATCAAAGTGGGCGAAGCGCCATCTGATTCATCGCTGGATGGGCCGACGTTGGCGGCCTACACCATGGTGGCGAATCAACTCATGAACCTCGACGAGGTGTTGAACAAATGAAACCGTTTCCCGAATTCACGCCGCATCCAATTTTCGAAGACTATGTCCGCTCGGAAACGCGCCGGCAGTTTTTGCGCCGCGGAGCGAATTTTCTCGGCACCGCAGCGCTGGCGGCGCTCTGCCCGCAAATGCTTCTCGCTGGTGACAAGAAGCCGCTGCAAGCGATCGGTGGCGTCGGACCACATTTTGCGCCGAAGGCCAAACACGTAATTTACCTGCACATGGTCGGCGGGCCGTCGCAGATGGATTTATTTGATTACAAGCCGGCGATGACGGAATGGTTCGATAAAGAATTGCCGGACAGTGTGCGCATGGGGCAACGGATTACCACGATGACCAGTGGCCAGAAACGTTTCCCGGTCGCGCCATCGAAATTCAAGTTCACGCAGCACGGTAAGAACGGAATGTGGGTCAGCGAATTGTTGCCGTGGACGGCGAAGATGGTGGATGACCTGTGTTTTATCCGCTCGATGCATACGGAGGCGATCAATCACGAGCCCGCCATCACGTACATGCAAACAGGCAACATGATAACCGGGCGGCCGTGTCTCGGTTCATGGGTTTCTTACGGTTTAGGTTCGCTCAATCAAAGTCTGCCGACGTTTGTGGTATTGGTCGCCAAGCCGTCGAACACCGAGCAGATTCAGGCGATTTCGGCGCGGTTATGGTCGTCGGGATATCTGTCCGGCGAACACGCCGGTGTTTCGTTCCGCTCGGCGGGTGATCCGATTTTGTTCATCAACAATCCCGATGGCGTGGATGCGAGAGTGCGGCGCAAAATGCTCGATGGATTGAAAGCGCTGAACGAATTGAATTACCGCGAGGTGGGCGATCCGGAAACGCACACGCGGATTCAGCAATACGAACTGGCGTTTCGCATGCAAGCGAGCGTGCCGGAGTTGACTGAAATCACCAACGAACCGGAATCGACGTATCAGTTATACGGTGAGGATGCCAAGAAGCCGGGCACGTTTGCAAACTCCGCGCTGATGGCGCGCCGGTTGGTCGAGCGCGGCGTGCGGTTTGTGCAGATTTATCACAACAACTGGGACACGCACGCGAACACTTCCGGTCGCCTGCCGATGCAATGTAAGGACGTGGATCAAGCGTGCTATGGACTCATCCAGGATTTGAAATCGCGCGGTATGCTGGACGAGACGCTGGTCGTGTGGGGCGGAGAATTTGGACGCACGGTTTACACGCAGGGCACGCTGACCAAAGACAATTATGGCCGCGATCATCATCCGCGCTGCTTCACGATGTGGATGGCGGGCGGTGGTTCAAAACCGGGCACGGTTTACGGCGAGACGGACGATTTCTCTTACAACATCATTAAAGATCCGGTGCATATCCGCGATTTCCACGCGACGGTGTTGCAGTTGCTCGGCTTCGACCACGAACGCTTTACCGTGCGTTATCAGGGGCTGGATCAACGGTTGACCGGCGTCGAAACGGCGAAGGTGATTAAAGACCTGATTGCGTAATCAAAAGTAGCTGTTTAATCAAAAGCCGGTCAACGCGGTGACCGTCTGGCCTGCGACCCATTGCGTCTTCGGAGGAACAGCGATTAAAGCGTTCGCGGCGGCGAGTGATGATAATGCGTGAGAAGCTTGTTTGCCGGAGGAGAAGATTTTCCCATCAGCGGTCAATCGGACACGCATAAAGTGCAAACGTTCACCAGGATTCGCGATAACATCACCCAACACTGCCTGCGTTCGCGGCAAACCTACCTCAGCCAAACCTTGCCAACGGCGCAGCGCCGGTCGCACCAACAACAGGAACGTGACGAAGGCTGAAACGGGATTGCCTGGCAGGCCGAAAAGGAATTTTGTGTTGAGCCGCCCGAATACGAATGGTTTGCCGGGCCGAATGGCAACTTTCCAGAATTCCATGTGACCGCCGAGTGCTTCGAATGCAGCTTTGACGAAATCCATTTCCCCCACGGAAACGCCACCGGAAGTGACCACGATGTCGCTGCTTGCGAAAGCGGATTCGAGAGCTGCGCGCGTTTCGGCGAGACTGTCGCGAACCAACGGTTGGACCTGCGGGATGCCGCCAGCGCGTTCGATCAGCGCTGCAAGCATGGCGCGATTGCATTCGTAAATCTGTCCCGACGCGAGTGGTTCGCCGGCAGAACGCAGTTCTGTTCCGGTCGCCAAAACGCTGACTTTGGGACGACACGCGACGGAAACGGTTTCCAGTCCCGTGGCGGCTAACAAACCGAGCAGTCCTACAGAGATTTCTGTGCCGGCTGATGCTAAAAGGCTTCCTTTTCGCACATCTTCGCCGTGCCAACGGACGTTCTCGCCGCTTCGCACGGCATCTAGAATCAGAACTTCATCTCCTTCGACGCGTGTATCTTCCTGCATGACCACCGTATCCGCGCCACCAGGTATTGGTGCGCCGGTGAAAATGCGGGCACACTCACCGGATTGAATCGAGTTCGGAGAATTTTCTCCGGCTGCCAAACGACCATGAAGCCGCAAGCGCACAGGATTTGCTGCTGTTGCGCCAGCAACATCGTGTGCTCGCACGGCGTAACCGTCCATTGCGGAGTTGTCGAAGGGCGGAAGGTCGAGCGGTGAAGCGATGTTTTCGGTGAGGACACGACCAGAGGCAGCGGTCAATTTGACCGACTCTGAAGTCGGCGGTGGCACGATGGCGAGAATCCGTTCCAAAGCTGATTCGAGTTCAAGCACATGGACAGTGTTTGCCAACGAAGAAATTTTGAAAAGCGCGTTTCGCGATTCATCTGAACGAGCGCCTGTTGAGGAGCGTCAAAATGCGCATGATGGGAAATTCCGTCTCCCCTTCATTCTGTTCCGATGTTAAAGGTAAGAAATCGTGAAAACGAATGAATCCAGTTTTCCGTTCGGAGCGGTCGGGTCGCGTTGGCGACTGAGGCTCGCGGTGCTAATCGGTGTGATGGTGTTGTGCGCTACGCAGGTGGAAGGGGCTGAACCGGTTTATGTCGTGAAGTCGAAAGACACGTTGACGTCCATCGCGCGGAAGCATGGTGTCTCGGTGGCGGCGCTGGCAGCACGAAACGGCTTGCAGCGAGATGAGACAATCTACGTCGGGCAGCGGTTGGTGATTCCGAAACAATCGGCGGCGCCTTCGCGTTCCAAACCGGAACTTCCCGCCACGGTGAAGCAAAGCATTAACTCTGCACCGGTGAAACCTGGCCGCTGGCGACACATCGTAATTCACCACGCAGCGGTGAGAAAGGCCACGCTCAAGGCATTGGATCGGTATCATCGTGAAGAGCGCCACATGGAAAATGGATTGGCTTACCATTTTCTGATTGGAAACGGGAATGGTTTGGGCGACGGCGTGGTGGCGGTGGGCGACCGATGGAAGAAACAATTGGATGGGGGACATCTCGCCAGCGCGGCGCAGAATAAAACTGCCATCGGTATTTGTTTAATCGGCAACTTTGAGGAATCGCGACCGACCGAAAAGCAGTTGGAAGCGCTGGAGGCGTTAACGCGCGCATTGATGAGCCGTTGTAAACTTTCGGTGAGTGCCGTGAAAACGCATCAGCAGATCAACGTGGTTTCAACCCGTTGCCCGGGAAAATACTTTCCGACCAAGAGCTTTCTGAATCGGCTCAAATAATCTGGGCCGATTCAGCGCGTCAGACGTTGAATTTGAAAAGCATGACGTCGCCGTCCTGGACGACGTATTCCTTGCCTTCCATGCGATAAAGGCCTTTTTCCCGCGCGGCTGCAACGGAGCCGCATTGAACCAGATCCTCGTAGGCCACGGTTTCCGCTTTGATAAAACCGCGTTCGAAGTCCGAGTGAATGACGCCTGCAGCTTTGGGCGCGGTGTCGCCTGCGTGAATGGTCCAGGCGCGAACTTCCTTTTCGCCTGCAGTGAAATAAGTCCGCAAGCCGAGCAGGTGATACGTCGCACGAATCAACGCGCCGATGCCGCTTTCGCTGACGCCGAGTTCTTGTAGAAACGCTTTGGCTTCTTCCGGTGAGAGGTCGATCAGGTCGCTTTCAATCTGAGCGCTGATGACTACTGCTTCGCAGGCGAGATGCGTTTTCACGTATTCCTGCACCTTCTGGACGTAAGGATTTTTGTCGCCTTGTGCCAACTCGTTTTCCTTCACGTTACAGGCGAAAATCGTCGGCTTATCGGTGAGGAGATAAAAACCTTTGGAAATAACCTTCTCTTCGGGCGTGAGCTGAACGGTCAAAGCGGGTTTGCCGGCGTCGAGAGCAGGTTCGATTTTGGCCAGAACGGCATCTTCAGCGACGGCTTCTTTGACATTACGTTTAACGTCTTTGGCGAGTTTCTCGCGACGCTTCTTCACGGCTTCGAGGTCTGCGAGAACCAGTTCCGTGGTGATGACTTCGATGTCGCGCACAGGATCAACGCTGCCAGCAACGTGATGAATATCCGCGTCTTCGAAGCAACGCACGACTTGCACAATGGCGTCCACTTCGCGGATGTGGCTGAGAAATTTGTTGCCCAATCCTTCACCCGCGCTTGCGCCTTTCACCAGCCCGGCGATGTCCACGAATTCAATCGCGGCCGGAATCACGACGCTGGTTTTGGCGATTCGTTGCAATTCTGCCAATCGCGGGTCGGGCACAGTGACGATGCCGACATTTGGATCAATAGTGCAGAATGGGTAATTGGCCGCTTCCGCTTTGCGGGTACGGGTGACGGCATTGAACAAGGTAGATTTGCCCACGTTGGGCAGACCGACGATTCCAGCTCTCAACATAAATCAATCAACTCTCAGTTTCTTCGACCGCTTCGCGAATCAGTTTCTTGAACTTATCAATGCCTTCATCGAAAGCGGCGGCAATGGGTAGCACCGGTGTTTTCTTCACCTTGCGTTTAAACTTCTTCAGGTTCTCTTCGGCTACGGCTTCGTCCATTTTGTTGGCGACGACATAGCGCGGTTTTTCCAGCAGTTCCGGATCGTAAAGTTCCAGTTCGTTCAGCAATTGCGCGTAATCATCCCACGGAGCCCGATTGTCCGTGCCAGCCATGTCCAGCAGCAGGATGAGAATCTTGCAGCGTTTGATGTGACGCAGGAACGCGTGGCCGAGACCGACATTTTGGTGTGCGCCTTCAATCAAACCCGGAACATCGCAAACGGTGAGCCGGTGAAAATCGGGATACTCCACAATGCCAATTTGCGGATGCAACGTGGTGAACGGATACGGGGCAACTTTCGGGCGCGCGCGGGAAATTGCCGTGAGCAAGGTGGACTTGCCGGCGTTCGGATAACCAACGAGGCCGACTTCCGCCATGATGCGGAGTTCCAAAAGAAAATCGCCTTCTTCGCCGGGTTCACCCGGTTGCGCAAACCGAGGTGTTTGTCGGCGTGCGGTCGCAAAGTTCCGATTGCCCAATCCGCCGCGTCCACCTTTGCACAGAACAAATTGTTGGCCGTGCTCGGTCAGGTCAGCGACCAACTCGCCTTTCGTCGCATCAACAACTTTGCCGTCGTCGGGGTCGTCCTGGCTTAAATCGTATTCCAAAGCCTGGACGTTACCGGACGCGCGGAGGATGGGACGTTGGCCCGTGCTGATTTTGAGCAACGGGTTTTCATCGTTTTCTTCTTCGGTTTCCGGTTCAGGCTGCGCTGCCGAGCTTTGAGAGGGCAGTTTCCACACCATCGTGCCGCAGGGGACTTTTACGATGAGATCTTTGCCCGCGTGACCGTCCATGCCTTTGCCCATGCCGGCTTCACCGTTCTGGGCGATGAGGCGAGGAACGTAATATTGAGCGATGAGGTTATTGAGGTCGTGATCCGCTTGTAAAATCACGCTGCCACCGCGACCGCCGTTACCACCGCTCGGACCACCTTTGGGAATGTAGGCTTCCCGATGGAATGCCACACAGCCTTTCCCGCCGTGTCCGGCGCGAGCGAAGACTTTGATTTCGTCAATGAACATGCAGCAATCCTACCTGATTTTTCTCAATCTTTATCTTCCGCCGAGTCAGCGTAAGACATGGAAATAAAAAAGGCGAGGCGCGGGGCCTCGCCAGTAATAAAATGAAACAGCTTTTATTGACAAATTCGGTATGTTGTCCCGTTCACCGTATAAATTGAGCAAGTCCCGCTTTGTTTAGGGCCAATTGTTTCACTCTCTTGGCAATCGCTTTGTGCAGTGCCAATGCAGGAAACCTTAGTAATTTCTTGGAACTCACACGAACCACCATTTTGTGTGCAGCCGGTTACGCTGGTGTTGGAACTCGTCACGGGCGACCCATGTTCAGATGCCGCGACTGCTTTCCAAACGATCAAAGAACAAACTAAAACACCGATTAAAACTATTCCTGTTCCATTGCTTGATTTCATAATCTTGTCATTAATTTGATTTTGGTTTCCGCAGTTTCGGCGCGAAGAAAACAAAAAGTGGAACTGCTGTCAAAGCAATTATCAGGGCCAAAATCACGTATCGTCGACTAGATGGTTTTGAAAACTGCTCGGCCATTTCAATTTCCTTTTGAAGCGATACTCCACTCGCGTTGACTAGGCCATTAGACCTGTCGAGCCACCTATCATGCTTCAGTCGATACTGAATCGCACCAACATCGCCAATTCCAGGTCGAGGAACTTTTGAACTGAACCTGTAATCAATGACCATGAGGTTTGAACGGCTTAATGGTGGTAAGAACGATTGTTTATCAATAGAAGACGCTACCGGATTGTTTGTAACCAAAATATTAATTTTCCGAATTGCCCGATGTTCTGCTTTCTTGATCTCATTTTCAACGAATACTGAATACTGAATAAAACTGCCCTCTCCAGGATACGCAGACTTCAAATCCGATGTCCGTGTGGAAAATTCCCACAATTTATATTCGTGTTCAAAAGGCGGCGGCAGTGGAATCTTATTTCCGGAGGCCAATAGAAATCCCGGTGAAAAAACCGCGACATGGTCTGGCCAGTCCCTGCTACTTGTATATCGAATTTGGGACCTTAGCTCGTCATATGGAGCGTGGGTGATGTGTGAAAGAAGAAGTGGGTGACCGTTAGTTAGCATCCCGCCCGAAGCAAACATTATCCACAGCAATTGAGCTTCCGTAGTTGCAAGAGACGGAAAAAGGCCAGGAGTAACCTGTGCTGTCTCTTGATAAGCCGCATGGTCGGCCTTGGCTTTCAATGAATCCCAGCGCTTCTGAACGGCATAACAATCAATGCCATCCGTCCCTATCGTTTCCTTGTATGAATTGATACCAGAAATTGGCTCACTTGTAATTCGATAGCGATCAGTCGAAACTACAACTTCAAATAGATAATTTGCATTATCGCCGACAGGATTCCCGTCGGGACCAATAGCAGATTTTGTGATTAGACCCGAAATAACTAAAGCTTTAGCAGATGACGATAGGCACAACATCAATAAAATGGTCCGCAACAATAGCTGCGTTCCAGTTTTACTCATAGCGTAGCCTGTAATAGAGCCTTGTCGTTTCTTAATCACATACATTCACACGGCGACCGTTCTTGTCGAATTTGACATGGCCGGTCTTCAGCGCGAACAAGGTCCAGTCCCGCCCCGTGCCCACGTTGGTTCCGGCAACCCACTTGGAGCCGCGCTGGCGGACGATAATGCTCCCCGCTTGGACGAATTCGCCGCCAAATTCTTTGACGCCCAGCCGTTTGCTAACGCTGTCGCGTCCGTTCTTGACGCTGCCTTGACCTTTCTTGTGTGCCATAAAACGTTCCTCAGTAACTAATTAAGCGTTGATTGCCGTGACCTTCACGACCGTCAATTCCTGCCGATGGCCGATGGTCTTGTGATAGCCTTTGCGGCGTTTCATCTTGAAAGTAAGCTTCTTGTCGCCCCGGATGTGTTCCACCACATCGGCCACCACGGTGGCGCCGGTAACCGTTGGCGCGCCAACGATCACTTTGCCCTCGTTGTTGACCAGCAACACGCGGTCAAACGTGACGGGTTTGCCTGCTTCGACTTCGAGCCGCTCAATTTGCAGGGTGTCGCCCGTGCTGACGCGGTATTGTTTGCTTCCGGTTTCTAAGACAGCGTACATAAAATTTCTCCCCAAAGGGGCGCAGATAAAACCAGAACCCGCGCCAAGTGTCAACGCCTCATTTTACTTGCAGCGGGTGTTGCCCAAGGCCGGATCAGATGGAGTCTTGGGCGGGACGTTGATGTTCAACGACTTAATGTTTTTCCGCGGCGACCTGAGCTTTAGCTCGCAAGCCACGCGGGCGAATTTCATACTTCCGTCGCGTGAGCAAGATTGCGGCAATCGAAGCATTCATAAAAAAAATCCTGGCCAGCCTGCAGGAGGGCAATTTCGTGCGGCTGCAGCTTTCCAGTCCATCGAACACGGTCGGTCCCCAGAAGGTTTTAGGTCGCGTCGTCTCGCTGCGGGAGAAATTGCATTTATCGCTGACGCTTAAGTATACCACGCGCGATGAAACGCAGAACCTGGTAATCGATGCAGTGGAGGCTTGGTTGCGGGAACATGTGGGAACGATGTTCCGCAGTGGATTGTTGGGGACAACGACGCGCGATTGGCAATTGGTTTTAAATAAATCGGGCGACGCGCGATTGGTTGCCCATAAACCGGTGGAATCGGTTCTTCCATCTCGTGCTCACGACCAAAAACGATCGGGCTTTCTCGATGCATCTGCCAATGATTGGTTAATCGGACTCGGCGTGATGGGTCGCGATGGCAAACTCCGCGCATCAATGGCCGATAAATTTCGGCAGATTAATCGTTATCTCGAAATCGTATCTCATCTCGCGCGCGAGTGCGGGTGGAACGGAGTGGCGAGTGACGACGCGGCTGGCGGCGAGAGTCGCGCCGCCGAAACAAGCGGGCAAGCGACGCTTCATTTTGCCGATATGGGTTGTGGGAAAGGCTATTTAACGTTCGGGCTTTGGCATCTTTTTGCGCGCGAGTGGAAGCAGCCGGTTCGCGTGACTGGTGTCGAATCGCGGGCGGAGTTGGTGACAACCACCGATCAATTGGCGCGTCAGATTGGAGCGGATGGATTGAGGTTTGTTCGTGGCGAAATTAATTCCACTGCGATTGAGCCGGCGGATGGATTGATAGCATTACACGCTTGCAACACTGCGACGGACGATGCGATTCGGCGCGGCATTGAGTGGGGTTCAAAACTCATTGTCGTGGCGCCGTGCTGCCACAAGGAAGTGCGTCCACAACTGGGAAAACCGGAGCCATTCGCGGCGATTCTACAGCACGGTTTAATGGCGGAACGAATGGCGGAGTGGGCGACGGATGGATTGCGCGCGCTGTTTTTGGAATGGGCCGGGTATCGGACGAAAATCATGGAATTCGTGGGCAGCGAGCATACGCCGAAGAATGTAATGATCGCGGCAGTGCGGGAGAGCGAGGCTTTTAGCGATGCAGGCATTCGCGAGAAGATTGTGGCGTTGAAAACGTTTCTTGGAATCGAGCGACATGCGTTAGATTCGCTGTTGCATCCGGAGAAAACAAAAATTTGAAACGAGTCGGGTCATCTTCGGTTGAACGTGTGTCTGACAACTAAACTTTGGAATTCGTATTAACTATGAGTTGGGCGGAAATTGATTGGTCGGCGCTGGAGCGAATGCGAACGGCGTTTCTGGAAGGCGCGGCGGGTAAAACGGATTACTGGCAATCGGAGCGCGACCTGGCGGCCTACGATGCGACGTTTGCGCAGCGGATTGGCTGGAAATGGGATTTTGTTTTGGGCGATTTGCAACGGCGCGGTTGGACGCCGCCGCGCGGGGAACTGTTGGATTGGGGGTGCGGGAGTGGTGTGGCGGCGCGTGCGGTGCTGGATATTTTTGGTGCTGACGTCGCGACGAAATTGCGGCTTTGGGATCGGTCGTCAATGGCGATGGATTTCGCGGCGCGGCGCGCGCGAGAGAAATATCCGACCTTGGACGTCAGCACGATTTCAACACTGCCAGAGTCATTCGGTGGTACGGTTTTAATCAGCCATGTGTTGACCGAACTCACGCCGGAACAGATCGAATCTCTGGCCGCGTGGACGGCTTCAGCCGAGTGCGTGATCTGGGTTGAACCGGGGACGTATGAGGCCAGCCTAACGCTCATCGCGATTCGAGAGAGGCTGCGAGGAACTTTCAATCTCGTTGCGCCGTGTCCGCATCAAGGGCGATGCGGCATTCTTGCTCCGGAGAATGAGCGGCACTGGTGTCATCATTTCGCTGCGCCGCCGCCGGAACTTTTCACGGACAGTGGCTGGGCGCAGTTTGCGAATCTGCTCGGAATTGATTTGCGCGATTTGCCATTGAGTTATCTGGTGATGGATCATCGGCCTGCACCGCAACTGCCGGAGAATGCGATGCGGTTAATCGGTCATCCTCGCATCTACAAAGGTTACGCGCTGTTGTTGGGCTGCGATGCAACAGCTGTGAGCGAACAACGGCTCACCCAACGCAAGTTTCCGCGGGAATACAAGCAATTCAAGAAGGGCCGACACGGATCGCTCGCGCAATGGGATTGTCAAACCAGGGAAATCGAAGAATTTAAACCGCTGGATTGAATCAGCGTAATCAGCGCGATCGCGGAAATGAAAAACCCCTCTCGGTTTCCCGAGAGGGGTTTGTGATTTTAACTCAGATTAGAACTTGTAGATGACGTTCGCCAGCAAGCTGAATTCGTCGTCGCGGCCTGTCGCGCCGCCACCACGGAATGCTTCGCCACCGTTCTGGCCTAAATCATGATCCCAGCGGAATTCCACGCGGGAAATGACGTTCTGCCACAGTTGGTAATCAGCAGTAATCGTAGTGGACAATATTTCATCTGTTGGAGTGAAGCCTGTGACTGCTGGATCAAAGCCTGTGAGTATAGGCCCACCAGGATTTTGGCCATCACCACCGACACGGATGTAATCCAAACGGGTATGAAGCGTCAGTTTTTCCGTCGCAGCGAACGACAGGTAGGTTGCCAAGGCGCTGGTATTGCCATCGCTGGTAGTCGGACGATTATCGATGTCGAGATAATCAAACGCGAGACCTGCCTTCAAACCTTCGACCGGAGTCGGAACGGTCACACCCACGTAGTAGTGATTTCGGGTTGAACCACCACCGGCGGCAGCGGAAAGCTTGCCGCTGACAAGGCCCAAATACAATGAACCACCTTGCAGGAAGCCAAAGCTTTCCGGAGCAGTCAAAGCGACAGATGCCAAGTAAGCCTTGGTGCTGTCATTTGAGTGACGGGCATTGATGGTTGCGTCGTAAGTATTGGCAATACCGAAGCTGGCCGCGATCGTTTCGCTGAAACGGTAGGTGCCTAAGATACCCGTGTGTTGGGTGGGCTCGATCGAGTAACCCCAGGAGCGGGTGTAGTTCGGGTTGTCGCCAGCGTTGGAAGCTTCGTAACCGATGATGGTGTCAAACACACCGATTTTCCAATCGATGCCGTTGCCGATGGGAGTGCGGAGAGCGACGTAGGCTTGTTTGATGGCAAGATCAGGACCGAATCCACCGGGGAACGGGCCCGTGGAAGGCGTGCCGAGGAAGTTGGCATCAGGACCAAACCAGAATTCCGCACGGTAGCCGGCAGCCCACTCGCTTTCATCAAGCGGTTTCTCAATGTTGATGTCAACGACGTCGAGATTGAAGCCGTCACCTTTGCCGACGCTGTAAGCATAACCACGAGTGTTGAGTCGGTCGCTGTTAGCGCCGAAATCCCAAGCTGCGGAAGCACTGACATAACCACTGATGGTGGTTGAGGTGAGTTGGGCCTGCGAACCGAGCATTAATTTTTCTTCGGCCTGCGCAACTGACGTAAGGCTGACCGCACCAATGGCAGCCAGACCCAATGTCCATTTATTAAACTTCATTTTGGTTCCTCCGATGTTCTGTATGTTTATGTGTTTGTAACGAAACCGTGCCCGTATTGTCCATTCAGGCGCGATTCCGCTGTCCATTTGTCCATTGCATTGAGGGATAAAATGGGTTTATCCCCGGCACCATTTGGTGCTTTTGCGGGATTCTTGCGAAAACGACTCACCTTTGACAATACCTTTTTTGGCTGCCGAACCCGCCTTGGGGCGCGAACTTAGGCTCGTTCAGAAGGAATTTCGTCCACCGTAGTGGTGCCACAAAGCCCCTGGGAGCTGGCCAAATCCTGGCTGGAATGAGGGCTGCTTAATCAAGGTGCGGGTTGGTGGGAACATAATCGTCACAGGCCCGCTCAAACTTTTATCGTACAAGTTTACTATGCCGTCATTTGCCTATGTAGCGCGGGAAACGGGAACAGGCCGCGAAATTCGCAGCACTCTCGATGCGGGATCAGAACAGGCCGCAATCGCCGCGCTGCTCAATCGCAACCTGCTCGTTGTCTCAATTCAGGAAAAGGTTGCCAAAAAAGGGCGCATGGCGGGCGGCAAAGTGCCGCTGGCCGATCTGGTCGTTTTCACCCGCCAGTTGGCGACGATGGTGGACGCCGGTTTGGCCATGGTGCAATCGCTTCAGGCATTGGCTGAGCAGACGCAAAACAAAGCGATGCGCGATGTGATTAAGGACGTTTGTACCCGGGTAGAAAGTGGTGACAGTTTTTCCGAGGCGCTGCAAAAGCATCCGAAAGTTTTCAATCGCCTTTATGTGGCGATGGTGGGCGCTGGTGAAAAAGGCGGTTTGCTGGCGGAAATTCTCGCTCGGCTCGCGGTCTATCTGGAAAACGCAGCTCGCCTGCGGAAGAAGGTTAAATCCGCGATGATGTATCCCACCGTCGTGACGCTGGTGGCGATTGCGATCACCATCTTCCTGCTCGTAAAGGTGATTCCGGTCTTCGGCGAAATCTACGATGGTTTCGGCTCGAAACTTCCAGGTCCGACCCAGTTCCTGATCGATCTGAGCAATCTCGTTAAACAGTATTTCATCGTTCTGATCCTGGGGCTGGGGGGTGGAGTTTATGGATGGTTTTATTTCATCAGCACCAAGAAAGGCCGGGAATTCTGGGACAAACAACGCATCAAATTGCCGATCTTCGGCATCATCGCCCACAAAATCTGTCTCGCGCGTTTCACTCGCACGCTCGCCTCGTTGGTGCGTAGCGGTGTGCCGATTCTGGAAGTGTTGAACATCGTTTCCCAGACCGTCGGTAACGTGGTCATGGAAAAAGCGATTAAAGTTGCCTCCGGCGACATTGAACGCGGCGAGAGTATTTCTCAGGCGTTGGGCAAGCACCCGGTCTTTCCGAACATGATCATCCGCATGATCACAGCCGGTGAACAAACCGGTAAGATTGACAACATGCTCGAACGTATCTCGGACTTCCTCGATGAAGAAATTGAAACCACGTTGTCCGGGTTGACGTCGTTGATCGAACCTATCCTGATCGTGTTCCTCGGCGTCGTGATTGGTGGCATGGTGATTTGTATGTTCCTGCCGATTTTCAAAATGGCGGAAATCGTCAATCCGAAGAAGTAAACATCGGACTCTGTTTACAGCCGCCGACTCGGTTTCCGGGTCGGCGGTTTTGTTTTGGCGGTTAACTGGCTTTGCGCACCACGCTATCGCGCTGTGCCCATTCCGGGTTGGCGTCGGGAAAATCCAGATTGTAATTCAAACCGCGACTCTCGGGTCGCATTGCTGCACAGCGCACAATCAACTCGGCGACCGTCGCAATGTTGCGCAGTTCCAACAGGTCGGCGGTGACCGTGAAATTCCAGTAATACTCCTGGATTTCCTGTTGCAGATTCGCGAGTCGCGCTTGAGCGCGTTGCAAGCGTTTGTTCGTGCGAACAATTCCGACGTAGTCCCACATACAACGCCGGATTTCGTCCCAGTTGTGCGCGACCACAACCATTTCATCGGGATTATGTGCGTCACCTGATTGCCAATCCGGGATTTTGAAATCGCTGGCGGGCAGGTCCAGGGTTTGAATCTTTCGCGCGGCGCGATCGGCGCAAACCAACGCTTCCAGCAAGGAGTTACTCGCGAGCCGATTCGCTCCGTGCAATCCGGTGCAAGCGACTTCGCCCACGGCAAATAATCCTGCGATTTCGGTTTCGCCATCCACATTCGTCACGACGCCGCCGCATTGATAATGCGCCGCTGGCACGACTGGAATCGGTTCTTTGGTGATATCAATCCCGTAGCGCAGGCACGTTTGATAAATCGTCGGAAAGCGGTCGATGACGAAGCGTGCGGATTTGTGGGTAATATCCAACCACACGTGCTCCGCGCCGCTCTTCTTCATCTCGCTGTCAATCGCTCGCGCCACAATGTCGCGTGGCGCCAGCGATTTCAGCGGGTGATAGTCGTTCATGAATTCAACGCCATCCAGCGTCATCAAGACGCCGCCTTCGCCGCGCACCGCTTCACTGATGAGAAATGATTTCGCTTTCGGATGGTAAAGACACGTGGGATGAAATTGAACGAACTCCATGTTCGCGACTGCCGCTCCGGCGCGATACGCCATCGCCACGCCGTCACCGGTCGCAATATCGGGATTTGTCGTGTAGAGATAAACTTTTCCGCAGCCGCCCGTAGCCAACATGGTGACGGACGCAACGAACGTTTCAACCGTCTGCTGCTCTTTGTTGAATACATACGCGCCGAGGCAGCGATTCGTGCCCACGTAACCCAGCTTCTGACTCGTGATCAGATCGATGCCGAGGTGATTTTCGAAAATCGTAATATTGGGCTGAGCGGCGACGGCGTTCAGCAAGGCGCGTTCAATCTCACGGCCGGTCGCGTCTTTTGCGTGAAGAATGCGCCGCTTGGAATGTCCACCTTCGCGACCTAAATCCAATTCGCGACCACCATCTTCACCGGGCGCTTCGCGTTCGGAAAATTTCATCCCCAATTCCATCAATTCCGCGATGCGCGCTGGACCTTCCTCGACGATGGTGCGAACCACATTTTCGCGACACAATCCAGCGCCGGCAGTGAGGGTATCGCGCACGTGTAGATCAAAACTGTCTTCACGACTCGTCACGGCAGCGATGCCGCCCTGGGCGTAATTGGTGTTGGATTCGGCGCGATTTTTTTTGGTGATAATGGCGACGCGACCGTACCGCGCGGCTTTGAGAGCGAAGAATAAGCCCGCGATACCGCTACCCATGACGAGGAAATCAAATCGCTTCATCTGCGAACACGATGGCGGGAAGCGGCAAGAGAAGCAATCGCTGCGTCAATCCGCGTTTTCGAAACCGGCTCCTGCACCAGCGATTCCGCGGAATTCGCGCAAATAACGCAGCGCCACGCGCAAGTCTTTCGGCAGCGGAGAGATGATTGTCAGCGAATTTCCGGTGATGGGATGAGGAAGCGTTAATTCCTGAACATGTAACGCGACGCGCGCTACGAGCGGGCGTTCTTCGCGGCCTGGCTTCAGGCGATAATTCTTTTTGAGGCGCGATAGCCACAGCGGTTTCCCGCCGAAAAGCTTATCGCCTACCAGTGGAAATCCCGCGTGTTTCAAATGCACGCGAAGTTGCTGCGGACGTTGCGTCACGGCGCGACCGCGCAAAACCGTGTAACCGGAAAATTTCTCGACGACATCAAAAACGCTGAGCGATTTTTTTCCAGCCTTCGGATCAATGCGCATCACACCGGGTCGAAACGCATCCGGCGCGATCTTGGCCTTCATTTCGAAATGCTCGGATGAAGGTTCGCCGGCAATGAGTGCAAAGCAAAGTTGCACGGGTTTCTCGCTTCCGAACAGCTCTGCCAGAGCAACAAGCGCTGCTTTGGTGCGAGCGAAGACCAGGATGCCGCTGGCTTCCGCATCGAGCCGTTGCGCTGGGCGAAGATAATCAATGCCCTTCTGCGTCACCCACGGCTTTTGCGCGCCGATAGCGTCGTGAAGCAGTCCTGCCAGATAAGGGCGTTCAGGGTCGAGACGATCCGGCGAGGCCGGCAGCCCAGCGGGTTTGTCGAGCACGAGCAGATGTTCGTCCTCGAACAGAATCGGGATTTCCCAGAATTCCCGGGTGGCGGGCGACGATAGTTTGATCGTGTTCACGCCAAGGTCGGGCGAAGCGCCAATTCCTGACGCATCCGCTTATTGTGCCGCCGGATTACCGCCGGACATCTGACTTTGCTGCTGTTGGAAATACGGGAGGCTTGCGAACGCTTTGCTCGCTTCCGCCTGGAACCACTCGTTGAGGATTTCATTGCGCCGGGCCTGTTGCACACTGCGTGTAAACGCCGGCAGGTTGGTGCGCATCTCCGCTTCATCCACCGGCAAGCGCGCTTCCACAAAAGCCAACACCGCGCCGTCCGAACTCGGTAACAATGACGTCAATTGTCCGGGTTCAGTCGCGAAAACACTGCCGACGAAGAACTGCACGTATTGATCGTTCAACACACCGGTCAATTCCGGAATCTGCCGCGTGTTACGCGTCAACGATTGCAATCGAATCGGTTGCACTCCGGCAGCTTTGGCAACATCGGCGAAACTCTTGCCGGCTTGCAGACTGTTGGTCGCCGTGGCGACAAAATCCATCGCAGCCTGTTGGGCTGCGGTCGCGGCTTCCACAAAACGATAATCCTGAGTCACACGATCCTTGATGGTTTCAAACGCTGGAACTTCGCTGGGCAAATGCGAATGATAGCCGATGACGTAAATGTTGTTTTCGCCGCCGAGCGGTTCGGTCAGCGGTTCGTCTGAATTCAACGCAAAAGCGCGGCGCGCAAATTCAGCTCGCACATCGAAGCCGACTGGCGGTTGGCTGATGCTGAACGGTTCGCTGACTTGCGGGGTGAGATTGAATTCTTTGGCGGTGTTGACGAAAAGTTCGCTGCTGTAAGTGGCGTTGTTGGCTTTTTCATAGAGCGCCATGTCGAAGTCGTTGGCGGCTTTGATGGCGGCGTTGGCCGCCAGGCCGCGAACCATTTCTTCGCGAATTCGTTGCTTCACTTCTTCCGGCGTCTTGGCGTCAGGGAAATCGTTCGTGCCACGTTGTTCGTAATACAACTCCACCATTTCTTCGCGGTTCGTGTCGCTCTCGAATTCCTGTTGCGCGGTGGCGAGATAATTGGAGAGCGGGAAGCTGACGTAGTTGATAATCGCGCGTTCCGGCAGGCGATAGTAAGAGAGCCGATTCGTATAAAACTCCCGCAGTTTTTCTTCAGGAGCGGGAATCGACGTTAAATCATTCGTTGCGCGGAACACGATTGCCTGTGCGGAAACAGGCTGAAATTCGCGGCGATATAACGTTTCAATTTCATCCAGAGGAACCAATTCGCCCGCGGCAGTGAGCACCGAGAAAAGCTGTTGAATGGCCACTTCATGACGGATGAAACGCTCGAAGTCCGCAAAGCTTATCCGTTCCGGAGCGAGCAATTGCTTTTCAAATTCGTCCACCATTACCGGATTACCGCGATTCAACGCGCGCATGCGGGCGCTGGCCGTTTGGGCGACGACTTCGTCGCTGGCGTAAATTCCCATTTCCCGCGCTTTCTGGATCAGGAACAACCGTTGATAGGTTTCCCGCATTTCATCGAAGCCATCGGGCATTTGGCCGCGACCGGGCCAACGACCATTAGAGAAAAAGTAGTACAACCGCACTTCGCGCAATGTGTCCTGGAAAAGGGCTTCAGTGATTGATACGCCGTTCATCACCCCGTGGGAGCCGTCGCGAGCCGGAGTAATGTCGCCCGTGCGGGAAGTGGGTGAGCCCCAGTAAACGAACACGATGATAATCACCGCGATAATGATGATCCACAGGGCCTTTGAATGCTTGCGAAACGTTCCAATCATAAATAGTGCCGAAAATCGGAGGGCCAACGCTACCTGTCCGCCGGGGCGCCGGTCAAACGTAAAAAAGGCCGTTATTGCCCGTTGCTGCGAGCTTCGGGTTGACTTCGTCTGCCGCCTGCCAAATGCTCCGCGCCGTGTCAGAGTTGCTCTGGTTTGTGGCGCACACCAAACCGCGCCGGGAAAAGAAATTAGTGGAATACTGCGAACGGCAAGGCTTTGCCGCGACGCTGCCGTGCTATCGTTCCGCCCACAAATACCGCGGCAAATCGGTCGTTTTTGAGAAACCGCTCTTTCCCGGATACGTCTTTTTGCAACTGCAACGCACTGACGCCGCGAATGTTCGTCAGAATGACCACGTTGCCAATCTGCTCGATGTTTACGATCAGGAGACCTTCGCCCGGCAACTGAGCGAAATTCTTCTCGCGCTCGAATCCAACCTGGAAGTCCGCCTCGCACCGCAAATCGAGGCTGGCACGCGGGTGCGGATCCGTTCCGGCCCATTGCAAGGTATTGAAGGATTCGTCGAATCGCGTAGCGGTCTGACGACGGTTATTCTGCGACTCGATTTCATTAATCAGGCGGCGGCGGTGAAGATGGATGCGGATTGCCTGGAACTTGTTTAGGTTGCAACGGGCTACAGAGATGGCCAGGAATTATAGCGGCTGTGCCGTTGACGCTGAACGCAGCCGGGCGTTTACTCTTGAGCCATGAAACAGATTTTTACCCTGCTGGCAGTCATTGGTCTGCTGTGCGGGTGTGGCGGCGGTGCGCCGGGACCGACAGTGAGCCTGGTTAATCTCCGCTTTGAAGACGTTACAGCGCTGGAAACGACGGCGACGTTCACGTTGCGGCTCAGCAACGAATTTCCCCAGCCGGTGAAACTGACCGGCGAGGTTCACAAGATTTACCTCAATGACCTCTACATTGGCAAAGGCCTGAGCGACCAAATAGTCGAAGTGCCGCGGCTCGGGACCGTGACGCATGAAGTGAAAGTGCATTTGAGCAATCTCGCCCTCGCCACGCGCATCAAATCGATTATCGAGTCCAAGAGTTTTTCGTATCGCATCGCGAGCGTGTTTCATGGCGATTCGCGGTTGAGCCGGATGCGTTCCGAAAGCACCGGAAAGCTGGAACTGAAAGACCTGTTGCCCGAACTGGAGTCCGACACCAACGCGCCGCCGGTTGCACCTGTGGCGCAAATTCCTGCCTCGTCCTGACGCGGACGGAACCGGTTTTGATGAAGCTATTCAGTCGGGCGGGGCATTTTGGATTGAACAGAGAGCTTGAAGTCCGGAAGCGATTGGCTACCCTTTCCTCGGCTGCGCGCTTAGCTCAGTGGTAGAGCATTACCTTCACACGGTAGGGGTCGTAGGTTCGAAACCTACAGCGCGCACCATCTTCATGTTGGGACGAAGAGCAAGTGCCTGCCTACAAACGTCAACATTTTGTTCCGGCTAGTTATCTTCGCTATTTCGCTATTGATCAGTCTAAATGTGATCGCCGATCTCGCTTATGGCGTACCGATAAAAACGGCTCCATTCAGGTCTCTGCTAAAACGCAATGCGCCGAAAACTTCATCTATTCTCGCGATGACGCTGCTGTTGCAGAAGCCCATTTTCAGATTTTTGAAAAGAGCTATTGCGATTGTTTAGACTGTCTCCGACAGGATTGGGATCTGTCGAGGCAGCAATACGGGAATTTGCTGCTCTGCATGTGGAACCTCAATTTACGTAATGCTGCTCATCAGAACCTAAGCGACCACGATGGTTTCCGAGCGTACCAAATCCGCTGGCACCTGGCTGCTACCGGTTTATTGCTCGGAGGCGAAGGCATTTTGTTCGATACAGCCTCATTCCAGGCACACATTGAGAACTTTTGGTCGCTCCGTATCATGGTAGCTCCACGTGATTCCTTTTTCATTACGTCCGATAATCCCGCAATGATGATTTCCCTTTCTCCTGTTTCTAGACTGGTGGACGGCCTCGTTTTGCCACTTACTCCTACCCTTCTTGCCTTTGCTTTTGACCATCGTCGTGTCCGCTTCAAAAATACACAACTATCACCGCGCGATGTTTCGAATCTCAATGGCGAGCAAATCATCAATTCAATTTCGGCGGTTTACTCTGCTCAACCACTTAGCCCAGACAGTTTAAATGCTGTTCGAGGCCATTTTTCTAAGGCCGTGCCACATACGAAAACAAAGTTTACCAACGAGCATTGGATCGCACCGGTACGTGAATGGCCTCCCGACTCCGATTTCAGCTTCCTCTCTGCTGTCCCACCCGTGCTATGAAGATTCTGGCGTTCTATTCTTTTGAGAAAATGAGCGGCATTTCGTCGTCGGACATCGGGATCACGAAGACGTTGCCGCGCGAGCCGGTCAGCGATAACGCGACACCTTTGCGGCGGTAATCATCGAGGAAATAAAAACCGCGATACACGCCTGCGCGTTCGCCGCGGGCTAACTCCAGTTTCTTGTCGCCGCGTTGCCAGGTCGGGTTTTGCGTGCTCACAATGAATCCGATGAAATGACGACCGACTTTGGTGTCGTTGCGAATGATGCCGATCCGGCTTTGCATGGCGTCGCTGGATTGCCAGATGCCTTCGATGGAATCGAGCGGTTGGTCGGGGGCGTTGAGGTAAGTTCGGAATTCTTCTTCGGTCAGCGAAACGTTTTCCCATTGATCGGTGAAGCGAATGAGATTTGCGTCCATGCGATATTTCGCGTGTAGGAAATCCGGTTTTTCCACCGAGGTCAGATGCACGGCATCAGCACCGACTTTGCGCGCGCGTTTGCGTAGTTGGGCAACTTCACTTTCGAACGAGCCACCAAAGACGGTGAACGGCGTATCGCGAATCGTCATCGTGCCGATGATTTCGTGCGGGCGCGGCACGCGCATCTCTTTCGGGTAAAGATAAACGGGATAGTCCGCCGCGCGCGCTGGACCGGCGCTCGTCCTGGCTTCATAACGCGTGATGGTGGTGCAACCCGCGAGCAGCGCGGCGAGCAACAGGAGCAGGCAATGCTTCGTC
>CALAYC010000327.1 GCA_937894935.1 uncultured Verrucomicrobiota bacterium | reverse complement strand
AAGGAAATCTGCCGAAAAATGAAGCTGTTTATGGTGCCCGCGACAGGACTTGAACGATGCACCGATGCCGCCTTGAATAAGGCGATTTACGCACGTCCGCCGCTTGCTGCCCTTCTGCTGCCTTTCCGCACCCCACACCGAACCTGTCAGCAAGGCTTGCCCAGCATGTTGCACCCGTGGCGACAGGCCACCGGCTACCATGCTAAACATACCTTGCACAAAGTATTTCATTGGATGTTAAGACACCTCCCCGAAATCCCCGTTCGGGGAATCCGGGGACATTCTTTCCGATCCGGTTTCAATTTTCCCATTTCCAGCAATCCAAGGTTTCCGGGACCGCTTTCGGTGATTGGGATTCTCTGACAACCGGGACGCCAAGAAAATCAATTTCGGTTTTCCAGAATTTCCCGGCAATTTTCGGCATAGAAGGACGATTTTAATAACGTCGTAATGACATTTTCAAAACCTGTCCGGCGAACCTTTAACCGAAAAACCTGTCCCGATAATCATAAATCCCCTTCCGATTTTAACCGGAGGTTTTTCCAGCCGTCATTTTGTTTGCCGTCCGGGGATTTTATATCACCGCGCGCCGTTAAGCCGAAAATTTGTGTGATAGCCTCCGCGCCGATTTTTCCGAATTTATTTTTATTCATGGCAACCCAGCCGCGCCGGTCACAAAATCCCACGTAAGCCGTATAAACCTCCGCCTTGGTCATTCCCGCCGCTGCCGAATCCTTGATTAAACACTCTTGGACAAAAACCCGGTGCGAATCGGATTCTAATAATAAATCGTCCACCCGGCGCTGCTGATTTTCGCTTAATTGCATCTGCCAGTTGTGATTTTTCAAAATCTCCAAACCCTCCAGCATGAAATTCAAAACCCCCGGGCCTTCCTTCGCTAAAATATCCTCTGCCATGTTGGGAATTACGATTTTCGGTTTTGGGCGCTCGTAATTCACGATCAAAAGCCGTCGTCGCCATGCGTCGGTGTCGCCTTCAAGATAAATGGTTAATCGGGAATTACTGGTGACGACGACATTGAATTGACACTTAATTTGCGGGGACTCGTTGGAATTCTTGAATTCCACCGTCATCACGTCGCCCCCCGTCAGGCTTTTCAAAATGCTCGCCGTGCCGTGATTTAGAAAATTCTCTGAAACGTCCGGGCCGTAAAGCAGGGTTTTCCCATACAGGCGGCCAATTTCAAACCGATCCCGCAATAAATCCGTCCGCAACAATCCAACATTCGCCGCACCGATAATTCCGGTTAAAATCGAAACCAGCGTGGATTTTCCTCCGCCCGGCGTGCCGGTTAATAGCAACATTTTTTGCGACAGGTTAATTCCGATCAAAGCTAAGCCTGCCCAGCATTGAATTAACTGAATGTCCGCTAGGTCTAGCGCGGGATTTAAGAATTTATCCGAAAATTGCGGGCAGCCTGCGCCCGGAATAAATGGAACGGCCAATTTATTTCTGCGCCGATAATTCGGAGAAAATGGCAAAAGCTGCCGATCACTTAATCGGAGCATCCCATTGGCAACGGGAATAAATTCCGTTGCCTGCCCGGAAAAATAATCCTGCGGAACTGCAAGCAAGCCTTTGGCGCGTTTGATAATTCCGCAGGACGCGGCAGAGGTGCGCAAATCAAATTCCAGTTTGCTTGTATCGGCAACGTCCCGGCAGGCGCGGGCGCATTCAAGAAACTGCCCGGAGATTCTCGCGGCAATCTCCTCCTCGCGCCGCTGCCCGAAAATACCTGTCGCGATGTCGTAGGTATAAAACCGGCCTTCACACGGTTCAAAGATCGTTGGCGATTCCGGCATTCCCTGTTCACCCAGCATCGCCGCCATGAAATCTTCGGACACGTCGCGAGCCTTGGCGCGGTTGCCGGAAATCACTTCAAGAATTGGTTCGCCGTGCGTATTGGCCAATTTCGGATAGCGTTGCTTAAACCATGTGTTCGGAGTTAAGTCAGCTTGCGGGACAAATTCCGGCGCATCGCTCGCCAGCATCGCCAACGCTTCCGCCGTGCCCCCGGCAGCAAAGTAATCCGCCGTATCTTTAACCGGGCGCGATTCCACGTCTGGAAGTTCAATCACCTTAACCGAACGGCAAAGCGGCTTTAACTTCGCGCCAACGTCGGCAGCGTGCTTGCGTCCCGGATCGTCCTTGTCTGCGATGATGACGACGGATTTAGCACCGTCGAAGTATTCTCCGAATTCCTTGCGCCATTTCCCCGCGCCCCCGGCGTTGCACGTTGCGGCAAAACCATTCCTCACCAGCGTATCCACGTCCTTTTCCCCTTCGGCGATAAACACCATTAACCCGGACTTAACCGCCGTGATTAACTGCGGCAGCCGATACGGAATTGGCCGCACGCCCTTAACCTTCCATGTCCACCCATCCAGTGCGGTTGAATCCGGGCGACGTTGCCGAAAGTCTTTCGGAACCATTCGGCAAACTTGGAAAACCACTTCGCCCTCAGCGTCCCGATAATCATAGGTTGCCGCGATATTGAACTTTGCCGGGCGAGCATTCTGTCCGCTGACTTGCCCGCTATCGCCCGGGGCAAAATCTCGCACCGACAACCCTAACGCCTTCGCCACGTTCTCAAAGGCGCATCCGGCATGACACTTAACCAAGATTCGCCCGTCGTGTGTTTCCGAAACCGACAGGCTAGGATTTTGATCGTCATGCGCTGGGCAGCAACAGGAAAAACCGTCGCCCCTTGCTTCTGGTTTACGTTGGGTGCGTGCTTCAATGCACGCGAGTAACTCCGAAAGCTTCATGTTAACCGCTGTCCTACCGTTGTGGACAAGTCATTCCCAACCGTTGCCGCCTCAAGGCAGCGGGCAATGTCCAGTTGGCGGAATTTCAGCGGGGAAGTTTTCCCGAACTTAACCACGCGCAACCGGCCTTCGCGGATTAACCGGCGCAACGCTTTTTCACCAATGCCGAGTCGTTTCATCACTTCGGCTTTGCTTAAAAGAGAGTCGTTCACATTCATAAATTCATTCTAGTTTTCGGATTGGTGCGGGCGGAGATTGGCGCTCCGCCCGCTTTGCCCGTTTGTGGAATTGGGGCAGACGCGCCCCGGTTCACTCCATTTCTTCCTTTTGGTTACTGTTTGGTTTTTGCCCCGGCGTTATCCGTTGCACTCGCAACGGCAGCGGGAAAATCTTGATTTGCGAACGCGGTTTTAGCGTTCGCATTGGTTTCACGTAGGAAGCGCTCTAGCTCGCTGAGGGCATAGAGCGGGCGACGAGTAGCCCGGCAGGGAGTTAGCAGCTTGCGCTGGGTGAGCCGGTCAATGGTGATGGGACTGACGCCAAGGGCGGCAGCAGCCTCTTTTCTGGTGAACGCCAGCTTAATCTGGCGTCCTGCGGTGACATCTGGTGTCTTCATACGACACCACGAAATCACGGGAGCTAGCGCGCAACAATCAAACGGGACTTACATCGAAAATCATTTTCACCGTAATTCGATAATTCTTGACTTCCCCCTGAACTTAACGCCCAAACGGCTACATAAGGTAGCGATACGCGCTTGTTCACCGGTAGCAGATTTTGATTTGCCTTTAAGTTGAGGGGTGAGAAAAACCGATAACTCTTTTGGGCCGGTCATTCTTTCAACCGTCATCCAGTTGTAGAGCATTGCGCGGTAAATTGGCGTCAATTGCGTTTCCTTCAATCCACCATTCTTATCGAAGGTTTTGGCCCGCGCTTCTTCCACGACTCGAATCAATTCGGATAGGTTTAAGTCTTCGTCTTTTCCCCAGGACGCAAAACAGTCTCGAAGCATTTCTTCGACGCGCTCAGGCGAAAAGGTGGAAATCCTATCGGCATAATCTTCGGCACTAATCAGACCTGCCGCGCGAAGCTTGTTTAGCTCGATCTGCTCGGCTTTGAGATGTTCAAGCGCGTGCCCCATGAATGCTGCGTGGACAAACGGCAGGACTCGAAGGTCGGTTCGGTCAAAAGCGTCGAACCATGCTTTTGCGCGTTGCTCACTGCTCACGTCAGTAGGGCACCGGAAAAGACAGATGTTCAATAAACGAAGCGTTTGAACAATCGTTTCTTTTGGGACAGTGGGACACTGGACATGCCACAGTTCGGCAGCGAGTCGAAAAACCCACTTTGGCCAAGGGCGGAAAAATCGCTCAAACCTCGCTTCAGCCGCTTCGAGATTGGGCTGCGACGCAACGGAAACAATCACCATGTAGTGCGGCTTCAGATACGCCTTCAACGCGTTCACCACCCTCCGATGACCTTTTACGATTTCGTCGAAATCTATGGGGTCGGTTTCCGTTGGTTGAACTTGCAGCGCTTTCGATGCACCGGCTTCGGCCTGCCCGGGTGAAGGTTGCGCGTTTGGTTGCGGCTTCTCTAAAGAATCATCCGGCTTGGATTCCATGTTGGTGCGGGAAAATCGCAAAAGCGGACACCTTGAGGCAATGCGATTTCATTCTTTCCAGCCAATTTCCTTTCTCGCCAGCCGTTTGCAGCCTGCTTAATCTGCGCGCCATGCCGAAACGGGACGTGGCAGAATTTATTTCTGACTGGAAGGGTGCAACCGCCCCGGAGCAATCCATCAGTCAGAAATTCCTTTTGCAGTTGTGCGAACTTCTCGACGTGCCGCAGCCCGGCAACCAACGCAACGGCGCTTACACGTTTGAATTTCACGTCAAAGATACGCAGCACGATGGCACCACCAAAGACGGGCGGATTGATCTCTACAAGCGCGCCTGTTTCGTTCTCGAATCCAAAAAGTTTCAGGAAAAAATTGTCGAGCAAACCCACTTGGAACTAACCGCTGTGGAAATGGGCGCTGCTGACAAACGCAAGAAAAACGCCGCCCCCGTCCGCGATACCGACCGCTGGGACGATGCAATGCTCAAGGCTTTTGTCCAAGCGCGCGATTATGTCCGCGCCTTGCCCACAGATGAACCCGCCCCGCCTTTTCTACTGGTGGTTGACGTGGGGCACGTCATTGAAGTTCGCGCCGATTTCTCGCTGACAGGCCGCGCCTATCAGCCGTTCCCCGATCCGCTCACCTATCGCATCCGGTTGGAACAATTAGCGGACGAAAAAATCTGCGAACGGCTCAAGCTCATTTGGACAAATCCCGCTGCGCTCGATCCATCCAAGCGTAGCGCTGAAGTCACGCGCGAAGTCGCCAAACACCTTGCCGAGCTTGCCAAGTCATTTGAGAAAGCCGGGCACGCGCCCAAAGTCGTGGCCGAATTTCTCACGCGCTGTCTGTTTTGTATGTTCGCCGAAGATGTCGGTTTACTACCGAATGCCGACGGCAAGCCCGGCTTTTCCGCTTTATTAAACAGTCTGCCTGCCAACGGAGACGGATTTGAAACCATGCTCCGCACGCTGTTTGCGGAAATGAATGAAGGCCGCAGCAAAGAAATCTCCGTCATCCTCCGCCGCAAGCTACTTCGCTTTAACGGCGGTTTGTTTGCCGACAATACCGTGTTGCCCGTGAACGGCACGCAGCTTGGCATTTTGAAAGCAGCGGCAGCATTGGATTGGAAACACGTTGAACCCGCCATTTTCGGAACACTCTTGGAACGCGCCCTTGGTGGCGAAGGCGAACGGCACAAACTTGGGGCCCACTTCACGCCGCGCAGCTATGTGGAACGTCTCGTTTTGCCCACGGTAATTGAACCGCTCCGCGCCGAATGGGAAAACGTTCGCGCCGCCGCTGTCACGCTTGGCAAACGCGCGGACATTGAAGGGGCGCGCAAAACGATCAATGACTTTCACATGCGGCTTTGCCAAGTGACGGTGCTGGACCCCGCTTGCGGTTCAGGAAATTTCCTTTACGTCGCGTTGGAACATTTGAAACGGCTGGAAGGCGAAGTCTTGGATTTCGGCAAAGAGTTTGGCGAAAGCTTCGCGCTGGAAATGGAATCCGTTGCCGTTGACCCGCACCAATTTCTCGGACTTGAAATTAATCCGCGCGCGGTGGCTATCGCGGAGCTTGTCTTGTGGATTGGTTATTTGCAATGGCACTTCCGCACGCGTGGTCAAACACCGCCGCGCGAGCCAGTGCTGAGGAATTTTAGAAACATTCAATGCCGTGATGCCGTGCTGGAATACGACGGCGAACCGCAACCGACTCGCGACAAGGGCGGAAATGAAATCACCGTTTGGGACCGGAGAAGCAAGAAACGCGATTTGGTAACGGGGCGCGACGTGCCGGACGAAACCAAGCGCGTGCCGTTACTCACATACAAAAACCCGCGCCCAGCGGCATGGCCGCAGGCAGAATTCATCGTCGGTAATCCGCCATTTATCGGCACGGCTTTGATGCGCGATGATTTGGGCGATGGCTACGCCGAAACGCTCCGCGCCACTTATCCCGACGTACCGGAATCGGCAAACTTCGTGATGTATTGGTGGCACAAGGCGGCAGAGCTTGTCCGCACGGGAAAAGTGGAACGCTTTGGCCTCATCACGACCAATGCCTTGCGCCAAACTTTCAACCGGCGCGTTGTGCAACATCATCTTTCGGCCAAGCCGCCGCTCTCGCTCGCGTTTGCTATTCCCGATCATCCGTGGGTAGATACGGCGGACGGCGCGGCGGTACGGATTGCCATGACAGTTGGCGTGTCGGTCGAGCACGCAGGCGAACTTTTGGAAATAAAAACCGAAACACCGGAAGACGACGGCTCGGCAAAAGTTTCTTTCACGTCGCGCAACGGAAAAGTTTTGTCAGACCTCACGACCGGCGCGAATGTGACGGCAACGGTTGAATTGAAATCAAACGAACGGCTGACTTATCGCGGCGTTCAACTAATAGGTTCTGGCTTTATCGTCACGCCGGACGAAGCAAAAGGACTTGGACTTGGAAAAATCCCCGGCCTAGAAAATCACATTCGCCCATATCGCAACGGCAAAGATTTGACCGACGAGCCGCGCGGCGTGTTGGCGATTGATTTGTTTGGACTTCCTGAAAAAGAAGTCCGCGAAAAATTTCCTGCGACGTTTCAGCACGTTCTCACAACCGTTAAACCAGAACGCGACGCAAACAACCGCGCTAGCTATCGCGAAAAATGGTGGATTCACGGCGAGCCGAGAAATGATTTGCGCCCTGCCCTTGTCGGATTGCGCCGCTACATCGCGACCGTTGAAACTTCCAAGCATCGTTTCTTCCAGTTTCTCGAATCAGAAGTTTTGCCGGACAACAAACTTGTTGTCATCACGCTGGACGACGCATTTTTTCTAGGCGTATTAAGCAGCCGGATTCATTTGGTTTATTGTTCGCCGGATGCCGCTGGCGCTTTGCTTGAATCGCGTCCGGTTTATGTGAAGTCACGTTGCTTTGATCCGTTCCCGTTTCCTTTGTGCGGGGAGCGCGATCAAGCACGTATTCGCGAACTGGCGGAAGCGTTGGACGCACACCGCAAACAGGCGCAAGCCAAACACGGCCTCACACTCACCGGCCTTTACAATGTCCTCGAAAAAATCCGCGCTAGTGAACCGCTCACGGACAAGGAAAAACTCGTTCACGACAAGGGCTTGGTTTCCACACTCAAAAGTTTGCATGACGATCTGGACGCCGCCGTTGCCGCCGCCTACGGCTGGCCCAAAGATTTGAGCGACGCGGAAATCTTGGAACGGTTGGTAGCCTTAAACGCCGAGCGCGCCGAAGAAGAAAAGCGCGGCGTCATTCATTGGCTCCGCCCTGAGTATCAAACCAAAGGCCAGCAAGGTTTGAAGTTGCCATTCACTGCGCCCGCCAAGTTAGGCAAGCAGAAGAAAACCAAGACCGCGCCCACTAAACGCAAAGGCAAAACCCCTTGGCCAAAATCATTGCCGGAGCGCGTGCGCGCCGTGGAATCTGCATTGCACACCGCCGCCGCGCCTATCGCCCCCGCCGATCTCGCCAAACAATTCGCCCGCGCCAAGCCCGCAGACGTGGCAGAAATTCTCAAAACACTGGAAACCCTGGGCCGCGCCCGAAAGGCGTCTGATGGGAAATTCAAAACATAAATTGAATCGGAGTTTTTATGTCGTCTGAAAATGCCAGCCGCCGGATGCAGAATATCCAAAACGAGATTTCTCGGATTCAAAGCAGGATTGCCGACATTGCGCGAGACGAGGCGCGGGCGTCCGAACGCATCGCAAGGGCCACGGAAAATCTCTCACGCGCTTCGTCGTTGAACATGGCAAAAACGTATCAAAGCGACATTCAACGCAATCAGAATGAACTGTCACGATTGAATGGAAGGCGCGCTCTTGAGGCTCGCAATTTGGCGCGCACCCAAGAAGAGTTTTCGCGGGCCCAGAAAGATTATATTCGCGAACAACAAAAAGAATTTCAGGACAGCCAAAAGATGATCAAGCGAATGCAGGATGAAGCCCGCCAGCAGCAAATGGAAAGATTCAATGAAATTCGTCTGGCAAAAGCATCCCCCGAACAAGTGGTAAGCACAAATCCGAAACTCGCCTATTCCGCATTCATTTCACACGCTTCAGAGGATAAAGCAGAACTCGCAAAGCCTCTGGCGGAGGCACTGGTTAGTT
>CALAYC010000326.1 GCA_937894935.1 uncultured Verrucomicrobiota bacterium | reverse complement strand
GTGAACGCCGCGCGTTTCTGCTGTTCTTCAAAACTCCCCTGCCCGCCCGTCGCGGCGTTCACTCGAATGCTATGGCAACCAAGAAACTTCGCCGCCTCCGCCCATTTATGATGATTCGTCACCGCGCGCTCACGACGCTCCGTTGAAGCATCACCGAGGTTGCCCTCGCCGTCACACATGATCAAAACACTCTTCACTCCCTCGCCATCACAAATGTCCTTCAACTCTTTCAGGTACGCCTGATCGCGCGCCTTTTCCATGAAAAACTGATTCACGTATTCGACGGCATCGATGCCGAATTCGCGCTTGGCGACCTTGGGGAAATCCAGATTGGTCAGTTTCTTTTCATTGCGGATAGAGCGGTGCAACGACCATTCCGCGAGAGAAATTTCAAACCACGTCCGACGCGACGAAGTCGTTGCGCAACCACTGAGACCAGCGACGGAAACCGTCGCCGCGAGCATACCTGATGTCCGAATAAATTGACGGCGATTCATGCCGTCAGCATGAGCAAGCTCGGCCAAGCCGGTCAACCTCGGAAATCATAAGAGTTCCCGACAACCGCATCACCATCGTCTAATTCGGTAATACCGCTGCGAACTCACATCCAGATCAGTGAGAATCAACTCTTTTCCCGTTCCAGCAATCAACGGCATGATGGCTGCGCCCGAAATACGGTCCACGCGAGAAGACACAACCCGTTTTTCATGCGTAACTTGACGCGATTGTTACCAAGTGATTTCCATCGTCAAACCAAAGGTTCGTCACCCGCGGGGGAACATTTGACTTCATCTCTCGCTGTTCTACTTTCCCGGCGCGATGTCTGAACCGAATCCAGCGGCTGTCATCCGCCTGCGCGGCGTGCGGCACAACAATCTCAAGAACTTCGATCTCGATCTGCCGCTCCATCGGCTCATCGTCATCACCGGCTTGAGCGGTTCAGGGAAAAGTTCGCTCGCGTTCGACACGCTCTACGCTGAAGGCCAACGCCGTTACATCGAAACCTTTTCTCCTTACGCGCGGCAGTTCTTCGATCGCATGGACAAGCCGCAGGTGGACAGTATCGAAGGCATTCCGCCCGCCATCGCCATCGAACAGCGCAACGCCGTCCGTACCACGCGTTCCACCGTCGGCACAATGACGGAAATTTGCGATCACATGAAAATCCTTTGGCCGCATCTCGCGCAGTTGCACTGTCGCGGTTGCGGTCAACTTGTGCGCAAAGACTCGCCGCAGAACGTGTGGGAAACCTTGGTGGGGCGAACATCCTCGCGAGACTCTGGTGAAAGTGTCAGTCGTTCGTCAGCAGCCTCGCCCCACCGCGAACTCCTGGTTACCTTCGACGTTCCGCTTTCTGAAAAGCTATCGCTCGAAGAATCTCTCACGCTGATTTCCAAGCAAGGCTACCAGCGATTACTCGTGAATCGTGAAACAGTTCGCATTGACGAAGCACCTTCGAAATCGGCCATCAACCATCGGCAATCGGCCATCACCGTCATTCAGGATCGCATCAAACTTTCGCCCACTGCTCGCGCTCGTTTCGTTGAAGCCTGCGAACAGGCCTATCATTTCGGCAAAGGCAAACTCACCATCTTCGATCTCGAATCAAATTCCGTTTGTAACCCGCAGCCGTTTTCCAACAAACTTCATTGCGCCACGTGCGACATCGAATACACCGAGCCTTCTCCCGCGCTGTTCAGTTTCAATCACCCGCTCGGCGCATGTCCGACCTGCAAAGGTTTCGGCCGCACCATCACGATTGATTACAATCTCGCGATTCCTGACCGTTCAGTCTCGTTGGCGCAAGGCGCGGTCAAACCATGGCGCAGCGGCTTCAGCGCAGAATGTCAGAGCGATTTGAAAAAATTCTGTAAGGCACGCGGCGTCCCGATGAACGTTCCATTTCACGAACTTTCTGCCGAGCATCAGGACTGGATTATTAATGGCGATAAAGATTACGGCATTGATGAAGAGCACCAGTGGCCACGCGCGTGGTATGGTGTCAAAGGCTACTTTCGCTGGCTCGAATCCAAGTCCTACAAAATGCACGTTCGCGTGCTGCTTTCGCGATATCGCGCTTATACCAAATGTCCCGATTGCCAGGGCGCGCGATTGAAGCCTGATGCCCTGCTCTACTTCTTGTCCGTCGAAAACAACGCGCAAAATCTAAAATCAAATCCTTTACCGGCTGATAAACGCAAACAATCCGACCTCGCTCGTGTTGCCACAACTCAGCGCTTAACACTCCCTGATTTTTACGCGCTACCCGTACGCGATGCGCTCGCACTGATTGACGCACTCGCAAATCGTCGCGCGACAAAAGGCAAACACAACGCGCAAGATCCGATTCATCACGCGCTCAGCGAAGTCCGTTCTCGTCTCGCCTATCTCGATGAAGTCGGCCTGGGTTACCTCACACTCGATCGTCCCACGCGCACCTTGAGTGGCGGCGAAACTGAACGCGTCAATCTCACCACTTGTCTCGGCACGCGTCTCGTCAACACGCTCTTCGTGCTCGATGAACCCAGTGTCGGCTTGCATCCGCGCGACACCGACCGTCTCGTCCGCATTCTACAGAAGCTTCGCGACACCGGGAATACCGTCGTCGTAGTGGAGCACGAAGCCAGCGTGATGCGCGCTGCGGATCAAATCGTGGACATCGGCCCGGGCCACGGGGCAACCGGCGGCGAAGTTGTATTTCAAGGACCGCTCCGCGAGTTGCTCAAATCAAAAACCTCGCTCACGGGCCAATACCTGAGCGGGCGAAAACAAATACCAATTCCACAACGCCGTCCCGTAGCCACGGAGGTAACGACGCGAAAATCTGCTGAATCTCAGAACAAATCTCTCGCCACGTCGGCGGCTACGTTGAGAATCGAAAAGGCCACGCGCCACAACCTTCAGAATATTTCCGTCGAAATTCCGCTGAATCGCTTCGTCGCCATCACCGGAGTAAGCGGTTCAGGAAAATCCACGCTCGTGCGCGATGTTTTGTTGCCAGCCCTCGAAGCCAAATTGCAAAACGCCGAAACCACCATTGCCAAAGCTTCTGCTCGAATTGAGGACGATGAAGACGATTCTGATTCCTCTCAACTCGCTCCATCAGTTCGCATTTCCGGATTCGAATCGCTGAATCAGGTTGTGCTTGTGGATCAATCGCCACTCGGCAAAACGCCCCGCTCAAATCCCGCCGTTTACATCGGCGCGTTCGATGCCATCCGCGAGGTGTTTGCGCAATCGGAAATCGCCAAACAACGCGGACTCAACGCCAGCGCCTTCAGTTTCAATTCCGGCGTAGGCCAATGCGAAAAATGTCGCGGTGCCGGTTTCGAAAAAATCGAGATGCAATTTCTCAGCGACATATTCATTCGTTGTCCGGAATGCAACGGTCGCCGTTATCGCCAGCACATTCTGGAAATAAAAATCAGCAGCCACCACCGTAACGAGACGGAAACCGGCCATCGTCCACAAAATCGCCGCATACCAGCGACTACGAAAGAATTCAGCATCGGCGACCTCCTCGAAGCAACCGTGGATGAGGCGATTGATTTCCTCAGCGGCTTTGCTGATTCGAAACCCGCGCAACGCGCCGTGGCCAGTTTGAAACTCCTGCAGGAAGTTGGCCTTGGCTATTTACGACTCGGCCAACCCATCAACACTCTTTCCGGCGGCGAAAGTCAGCGCCTCAAACTGGTGCGACATCTGACGGAAACAACCGCAGCAGTCGAGAGCAACTCAACTCACGCCGCTCAACGAACGCTATTCCTGTTCGACGAGCCGACTACTGGTCTGCATTTCGACGACGTGCGCGTGCTGCTTCAGGTTTTCCAACGCCTTGTGGACGCCGGTCATTCCGTGCTCGTAATCGAGCACAATCTCGACGTCATTAAATGCGCGGATTGGATCATCGACCTCGGACCTGAAGCCGGAAATGGCGGAGGACGAATCGTCGCGCAAGGAACACCGGAATACGTTGCCAGCGTGGCTGAAAGTCACACCGGCCAACATCTGAAGAAAATCGTGTCACAGCGATCGCGCAGCGCATAATAAGTCGCCCAAAAGCAACTATGCATCTCACCGCCTCAGACCAACTCGCGCCAGTTATCGCTTCAGTTCTGGCTGAACTTCATGCCGTCATCAGCGCGATTTTGCCTGACGTCCGGGTTCATCACATCGGCGCAACAGCGATTCCCGGCGCGCTCACTAAAGGCGACCTGGATGTTCTGCTTCGGGTCAGACGAGACCAATTCGCCGCAGCGATTGATTTGTTGCGATTGCGATTTCCGGTGAAGCAGCCGGAGAATTGGAATTCAGATTTCGCCAGTTTCGGCAGCAACACCGGGTTTGCCATTCCGGTGGGGATCCAATTGGTCGTCGCGGACTCGGAAGCTGATTTCTTTCTGTTCATACGCGACTATCTGCTAACACACCCGGAAGCGCTGACAGAATACAACCGCCTAAAGCGCTCTCACGCGGATTGCAGCGCTGAGGAATATCGGCGGGCGAAGAGCGCTTTCTTTGAATCACTGCTTGCGTTTCGTCCCGGGCAGACGAACTGAAACTTCACAAAGAGCAGCGCAATTGAGAGGACGATGAGGTGGACATGAGGGGAACACGAACGTGTCCGCCTCCTCACGTCGGCGGCTACGTCGGGCGGCTGCACTTCGCCGCGGTGAGGATCCGGTGAACAGCCTGTGACTAACTTTTATCGCACGTCACTGTTCGTCTGTTGTCTCATGAATGGAGCGAATGAAGATTTCGCGCCACACCAACCACAACCAAGGAACTGCATCTGCCTATGCAAACTCTGCTCCAAAATTCCGGTGTCGGGAACAAATTCAATTCGTTAACGGGCGTCGTGCTGTACGAAGACAACGCCGCCTATGTCAACGCGTTGACGCTTTACGCGCATCTGGCCACCAAGTTGAGCAACGACGTTCCCATTCAGTTCTGCTGGTGGTCGCTCGCGGAGTTGGCAGATGCCGACAGCTCCAGCGCCGCCAGCCGCGATGTTGCTAAAGCAGAAATTGTAATCATCGCCGCGCATCCGGGTCATGACTGGCCGAATGAATTCAAGTCATGGGTGGAATCCTGGTCGTTGCCCCGCGAACGGCGACTGAGCGCTCTCGGCGCATTGCTCTCTCCAGTCACGCCGGACACGCAGAACTGCGGTCGCCAGACCTATCTGCAACAGGTGGCCAAGACCTGGAATCTCGATTTCCTTCACGCCGCTTCCGATTACACGTTGGCGGACACAAAATCCGACGCAAAAAACCATCCCACGACAAATATTCCGCCAGATGTGGACTTCGAAGTGGATCACGCTGCGGATTCTCCCTATTGCGGCATTAATGGCTGAAGCGCGGAGTTGCCAAGTCCGCGACCGATGCTAAGAGTGTGGCGTGTTACGTGACACCGACACTGCCATCTCTGCGTCTCAAGCCATCGCCATTCATGGCGCGCGCGAGCATAATTTAAAAAATCTCTCGCTCGAAATCCCGCGCGACCGTTTCGTCGTCATCACCGGCGTCAGCGGTTCGGGCAAAAGCACCCTCGCCTTCGATCTGTTATTCAACGAGGGTCAACGCCGTTTCCTCGATTCTATGAACGTCTATGCGCGCCAGTTCGTGGAACAAATGGCGCGACCGGATGTGGATTTAATCACTGGTATTCCGCCGACAGTCAGCATTGAACAACGCACAACGCGCGGCGGCGGCAAGAGCACAGTGGCAACCGTTACGGAAATTTATCATTTCATCCGCCTGCTCTTTGCGCGCCTCGGCACTCAATATTGTCCCGATTGTCAGTTACCAGTTGAAGCGCAGACGCGCGACGAACTTACCGCGCATTTGCAATCAGAACTCAAGCGGCGCGGCGATTTGTTGTTGCTCGCACCGATTGTAAAAAACCGCAAAGGCTTTCACACAGACGTTGCGGAATGGGCGGCCAAGCACGGCTATAAAGAAATTCGTGCGGACGGGAAACTTTACGACAC
>CALAYC010000325.1 GCA_937894935.1 uncultured Verrucomicrobiota bacterium | reverse complement strand
CGCGGTCACCACCGCGGTGATGGTTTTGTCCAGCGAGGACGTATCATTCATCCCCTCCCAACTGGTCTCACCACTATAAACCGGCGCAATCTGGATCACGCCCATCTGCGCCGTGCAAAGCGATCCCAGTTGTCTCCCGCCTTGCAACGCAATCTGATTGCCTCGCTCCCGCGCATCCTTGGTCGCTTCAGCCAACATCTCTACCTTCGCTGCATCCGTGCGCGTGTAAATAAACTGCGGCGCCAACGTCGTGAACATCACGCCCTGCTCCACCAGCAACGCCGTTTCGCCCCCCACCCCTTCGACCCGCTCCACGTCCGTCATTTCCGCCCGCACCGTCTGAGCGAGGCGATATCCCAAAATCTGCTCCGCCGTCAGCCCGTCGGCGTTTCGCAACGTGCCGCTGATTTCCTCAATCCGAATCGGATCGAACGTAAAATTCGTCACGCCGCGCTCACGCAAAAAATTGCTGACGCGCAACCCATCTTCTTTCAAGCGCTGCTGCGCGGCTAACAGCGTCGGCGCCTGGGCAATGAACGAACCTTTCCAGATCGCCAGATCCGACCGGATATTCATCCGCGCCGAACCTTTTACCGTGATGGTCTGCGACGTCCGCACGCGCAACCACGCCGCGGTGACAATGGCCACTGAAGCCACCAACGCCACGGCGAGCGCCAGGCCCGCTACCATCCCGAGTAAATGCGGTTTTGAAGATCCGTTCACAATCGCCTATTCAAATCGTCGTTTGTTGCCAACCGTTCCACGTCCATTCACCCAACTTACGCGCCGCTTCATTCAGTGGCGTCCCTTTGGGCTGCTCTACTTTTTCGGCAGCGCGCGCGGCCGACCGCACGGGCCGTTTCACAGGTGCCGGAGCATTTTGCGACAACGCGGCCGCAAACAACCGATGCGAGATGCTGTGTGTGGTCATAGTTCAAGGGTTTATGGGTTCTGCGCCGTTATTGCACGACCGCCGGGCAACGCAGTCGGCGCGAACGCCGCGTTGTCGGCTAAATCGGAAACTCCCATCACACCGCGATCCGGCGGAATATGCAGATAACTCGCCACCGCCATCGCCACTTCGCGGAAAATCGGTGCCGCTACGACGCCGCCGTAATAACCGTTCTTCGGCTCATCCAACACGATTGAAATACACACCTGCGGATCATCCGCCGGAAAGAATCCGATGAAGGACGAAACATATTTCCCCGGCATGTATCCGCCCGGACCGGGCTTTTGCGCCGTACCGGTTTTGCCCGCGACCACATAATTCGTCAGCGCCGCCTTGGTCGCCGTGCCACCCGGCTCTACCACCGTTTTTAACGCCTTCACCATTTGCGCCGCCGCCGTTTCGCTCACCACCTGACGCACGCGTTGCGGTTGATACCGCGTAATAATATTTCCGCTGCTGTCCTCCAGACGATTCACCAACATCGGCCGCATCAACCAGCCGTCGTTCGCAATCGCCGCCATCGCCATGGCCATTTGCAATCGCGTCACCGCGACGCCATGGCCCATGGGAATCTGTGCGATGGAAACTTTGCTCCACTTGTTGACCGGATGCAGAATGCCACGCGATTCGTCCGGTAGAGGAATTCCCGTCCGCATCCCGAATCCGAAATCGCACATGTACTCGTAGAGCCGCTTTTCACCGAGATCGATGCCGATCTTCGCCGCACCGATATTGGAAGATTTCGTGATGATGGTTTCCACCGAAAGCAACCCATATGGATCGTGATCGTGCAGCACGCGACCGCCAAAACGGAACTGCCCCTTCTCGCAATCATAGACCTTGCTCAGCGTCACCTTGCGGTCGTTCAACGCCCCTGCGACCACAACGATTTTGAACGTTGAACCCGGTTCGCAGACATCGGAAATCATGCGATTGCGACGCAACTCCGGATCGCGCGGTACGTTGTTCGGATCAAAATCCGGCAACGATGCCATCGCGAGAACTTCTCCCGTGCGCGGGCGCAACACGATGCCGGAAACATTCAACGGCGTGTGCTTGACCATCGCGTCTTCGAGCGCCTTCTCCAGAATGTTTTGCACCACGGAATCCAACGTCAGCACGACGTTGAAACCATCACGCGCCGGCACATCCTGATCGCGCAATGCCACCACTTCATTTCCGCGGCGATCCCGCTCCGTCACCCGCCAACCGGGTGTGCCCGAAAGTTTGTCGTTGAACACGCGCTCAATTCCGTCCACGCCAATCAACGATCCGTAATCAACCGAATTGGTATCTCCGTTGCGTCCCACATAGCCCAACACATGCGCTGCGAGACTTCCGTTGGGATAATGACGCACCTGATCGTCTTCGGGTTCGGTAGCAATAGCGCGTTTACGAAGATTGCTGAGAAACTGACGTTCCGGTTTTGTCAACTTGCTCTCATCCACACCGGTGAAAACGAGATTCGTCATCGCGGCGCGCACTTTGTGCCACGTTTCCACCGGCACTTCTTTCTTGAGGCGGGCATAACGAATGGCGTTCGTCCTGCCATCTTTGATGTAAATGCCCGGCAGCAATTTCCGCTGCAACTCCGCTTCCGGAATTTCCAGAATCGGCGCCAGCGCTCGCGCGACATCCGCGTGATAGTTTCCAATCAACGTCGGATCCGCGCAGATGTTTTTCACCATCGTGCTCGACGCCAGCAAATTGCCATGCGCATCCAAAATGCTGCCGCGGCGCGCCGGAATCCGTTTCTTCACCACGGTGTTTTCCAGCGCCAACACCTTCAATTCCTCATGCCGCACCACCTGCAAATGCGCGAGCCGCACCGCCAGCAGGAGATATGCGCTCAGCAGCATTCCCACCAGCAGCAGCAGCCGTTTATATTGCAGTTTCTTTCCCATCGGAAAATTCACCAGCCGCCCATGGCCGTCGGTTCCTCAACCAACGCGCCACGGGCGGTGGCAAAAGTGTTTGCTCTCTCTCGCCTTGCGGACTGCGTCCGCGTTTGATTTTGGTTTCCCGCTAAATCTTGCGCGCCACCCGGACGCGGTCGGTTCCTCGCGACCGTAAGCCCGGGCAGCGGCAAAAACTCACTTCACCGCGACGCCAATTGCCGCATCGGCGCGCGCTCGCCTTCCCCCGTGGGAGGCAGCGCTGTTGGCATCACGGTCGGTTCCGCCAAACGCCACACATCACGCGGCGACGGCGGCACCAGACCTAAATTCAATTGCTGCACTTTTTCCTGTAGCCGCGCGGGCGATTGCAAAATCGCCAGTTGATCGCGCAACTTTTTGTTCTGGTCACGCAACTCGCCCAATCGGATTTCCCGCGCGCGGATCTGGCGACCGAGCAAATCAATCTGACTGCGCTGCCACACGTAACCCACCGCCGCACCGCCGATCAGCAAACACAAGCCCACCGCTTTCAACGCCGGACCGAACCGGATCGCTGCCGACTGATTTTTTCGATTTCGCGCCATTTCAAATTTTCTCCATTACTCGCAACTGCGCACTGCGACTGCGCGGATTCTCTGCCAATTCCGTTTCGCTCGGAGCAATCGCCTTACGCGTAACCAATTTCACCTCCGGCACGCGCGGCGTTCGCAACTCCGGCACATCTACCTCGCCCGCGACCGTGTAATCTCTCGCGCGAGCGCGGCCCCACTGTTTCACCACACGATCTTCCAGACTGTGAAACGTGATCACCGCCAAACGGCCACCGGGCTTTAAAATCTTCAGCGCGCCATCCAAACCGCGATGCAACGCTCCGATTTCGTCGTTCACCGCAATGCGCAACGCCTGGAATACGCGCGTGGCCGGATGCGCTTTACGTCCGCCCCGCGGCGACAATCGCTCAATCAATTCCGCCAATTGTCGCGTGCGTGTGAACGGTCGCTGCTCCCGGTCATGCACAATCGCCCGTGCAAACCGCCGCGATTCCCGTTCATCACCGTATTCCCAAAAAATTCTTGCGAGCTCATCAGCGCTCGCGCGGTTCAACAACGTCGCCGCCGTCAACGGTTGCCGCGTGTCCATTCGCATATCGAGCGGACCGTCGTTCAGAAAACTGAACCCGCGTTCCGCCACGTCGAGCTGCGGACTGCTCACCCCAAGATCAAGCAACACACCATCGCAACTCTCCGCCGGCACCCACTCACTCAACTCCGCGAAATTTCCGCGCCGCAATTCAAACCGCCCCGCAAACTCCGCCAACCGCTTCGCCGCTGCTTCAAGCGCGACGCCATCGCGGTCGCACGCCAACAACCGTCCGGTCGGCGAGCTTGCCGCCAACACGGCTGCTGCGTGCCCAGCCCCACCGAGCGTCCCGTCGACGTAAATCCCGCCGGGCTTCGGCTGCAGCGCCTTCAGCGCCTCCGCCATCAACACCGGCTTGTGATTGAACTCGTTCACCCGGCATCGCTAAAAAATCATTTCGACCCGCCGCTCTGCACGACTTCGAGATCGGCGTGCGCCAAATCGTTTCGCACCACTTGCACACGCTCCAACGACAGCTCTGATTGCACCGGCGCTTTCCCAAAGCGCGGAATACCCGCGAGCTTCGGTTTGCCGATGGCTGAAAATGGATTGTGATCCACACAGAACAACGCCGCGCGTTTCAACGTCTCCCCGCACCAACGGAGCGTGGTTTTCATCGCCGCAACAAATCGCGCCCAGAATTTCTTTTGAGTCGCAGCTTCTGCGCTGACGCCAGATTGCACTGCGGCGGGTTTCGCAAGAGTCGAAAGCGATTTCGTTTTTGAATCGTTCGCAGTGCTGATGGAAATATTCGCACCGGAAACGGAGAGCGAACCACCCGCCCGTTCGCTCTCCGCACTGTTTACCGGTTGCGACAGGCTTGTGCCAAACTCACAAGCCGAACCATTCGCAGGAGCAGCGGCCGCCGATGGGGGCGCGACCGGTCGAGCCGCCGCTTCCTGCTTAAAGGGATTCTTCGGCGAGATGAACTGTGGCAGCGCCATACCTTTGCGCATCTGATACCGCCCGGCCTCATGACCGCGCATCAGACTCCGCCCCGCTGCCAATAACTTTCCAAATTTCATGCTCATTCCATCAGCTTGAACGCTTCCGCCGCCAACACGGCGTCCGCCGCCTGCACCTTCGCGTAACGCGACGGCTCCCAAATCTCAAACCGGTCCAGCAAACCGACCAACACGACTTCGCCTTTGATGTCCGCCGCTTTCGCCAGTTCTTCCGGCACACAAATGCGTCCCGCCTTATCCAACGTCACCTGCGTTGAGGCCGAACCGATGATGCGCTTCAGCACCGTCTTGTTTTGGTTGCTGTTCGGCATTGCATCCAGTTGCGCCATCAACTCCTCCATTTCCTTCGGCGGCAACACCCGCAAACACGGTCCCTCAATCCGCTGCGGCCAGACAATCAACGTGAACTGCACGCCCTCTTCCGCCGGACGCCACATCGCCGGGATCTGAATGCGCCGCTTGTCGTCGCATCCGTGCCGATACACGGAATTGAAGATTGGCGTCGCTGGTTTGGCGGAATTCGACATTTGTTCACAGGCTTTTTGAGGCTGCCCCAAAACGCCCCAAAACGCTACATTTCACGCCTTTGTTAAACACCCGAAGCCACTTTGAGTCAACTCCTATCGGGAAGTTTTTTTCAGAAGTTATTCACAGGTCATTCAACACTCCGAATAACCGCCATGCTGCGGTAAGTCGGATACGTTCACCGCACCACAATTCGTTGTGCTACAGCACCACCTCCCTCCTACAGGTTGAAAAAGTTCTTAACAGTCAGTTGCCGGATTGGAAGAGGGCGATCGGCGCGGCGCCGGAATTTTCCGTTTATCCCCACCCCATTCCGCCCCTAAGCTTTCCCTCGTGCGAACCGTCGAGTTTGATTTTGATTTACCGCCCGAATTGATCGCGCAGCATCCTGCCGCACAACGGGATGATTCGCGTTTGTTCGTCGTGGATCGCCGTTCGGGTAGTTTTCAGCACAAAAACTTCGCGGATTTTAAGAGCTTCCTCCGACCCGGCGACGTTCTGGTTCTGAATAACTCTCGAGTCATCAAGGCGCGGCTGCGCGGGAAAAATCTGAAAACCGGTGGCGCGTTTGAAATTCTGCTACTGGAAGAACTCGCCACCAACGACTGGTGGGCGATGATGAAACCGGGCAAGCGCGCCCGTATCGGAACCCAAATCCAAATCACTTCCAAAGCGTCTTCTGGCCCATCGGCCCTCTCCGCAATCGTTACCGAAACCAACTCCGAAGGTCATCGCCGCCTGAAATTCATCGGCACGACCGATATTTTGACAGAACTCGACTGCATCGGCGAATTACCACTGCCGCCTTACATTCAACGCGATCCCGAGAATCTACCGCCGAGCGATGCCGAGCGTTATCAAACTGTCTTCGCCCAAACCGCCGGTTCAGTCGCCGCGCCGACCGCCGGTCTGCATTTCACTGAAAATTTGCTCAATGAAATCCGCGCGCTCGGAGTGGAAATTCATTTCGTCACTCTGCACGTAGGCCTGGGAACGTTTGCGCCAGTGAAAGCTGAATTGATTTCCGATCACGTCATGCACGAGGAGCGTTATGAAATTTCAACTGCTACCGCCGCTGGAGTAAATCGCGCAAAAGCAGAAGGTCGTCGCGTCATCGCGGTCGGAACAACGAGCGTGCGCGTACTCGAAAGCGCGGCACAACTCAACGATGCCACCAATCCGCAACGCAAAGAAATTGTCGCTGGTTCAAACCGCACACGAATTTTCATTTACCCGCCGCGCGATTTTAAGATCGTCGATGCGCTGCTCACAAATTTTCATCTCCCCTGCTCCACGTTGTTGATGCTCGTCAGCGCTTTCGCCGCGCCCGGTGAAACATGCGGTCGCGAACTGATTTTATCCGCATACACCGAAGCGATTCGGCAACGCTATCGCTTCTTCAGCTACGGTGATGCGATGCTTTTGTTATGAACCGCAACTCTCATCGCACGATTAAAAAATCCGGACGTGCGGCTCCAACTTCTCGCGACTCACGACCCTTCGTTCTCTCGAACTTCGCGATGACTGCCGATGGTAAAATCGCTTTCGCCGATAAAAACTTCACCCCGTTCACCAGCCGACGCGATCACGAGCACATGATGGAATTACGCGCGACAGTTGATGCGGTTTTATCCGGCGCTCGCACTGTGGAGTTAAGCAATGCAACCTTGAGTCCCGGCGGCGTGAAGTATCAGCGACAACGCGTGCGTCGCGGACTGAGCGAATTCAATCTTCGCATCATCGTGAGCGGCTCGGGTTCGATTAATCCCAACGCAGAAATTTTCCGCCATCGTTTTTCTCCCATCATTATCCTCACCACGCGCCGCGCGAGCAAAGCGCGCCTGAAACGTTTGCGCGAAGTTGCAGAAGTGAAAATTTGCGGTGAAAGCGAAATCAATTTCCGGCGCGCGGTTCAGTGGTTGAAACATAAGTGGGGCGTCAACCGACTGCTGTGTGAAGGCGGCGGCGAAATTCACGATGCGCTGCTGCGCGCCGGACTGGTGAACGAAATCCATCTCACCATCAGTCCGAAAATTTTTGGTGGCCGCACTGCACCGACGCTCGCTGACGGCATCGGCTTCACGAAACTCGCTGACGCCGCGAAATTCGAATTACACACCGCGCGGCGCGTCAGCGATGAAATGTTCCTCGTGTATCGCGCGGTTTCTCGTCACGCAATTACCGGTTCGGGCCGCTCCGGCCGTTCGTTATCTAAACAACGCCGCACCGTGCGCGCCAACAAACGCGGGTGATACGGCTTGGGCAGAAAATTCGCGCGGGAATCAAGCTTCACGTCCGTGCCGAAAATTTCCGGACTGTAACCGCTCGTAAACAAAACCTTCGCGTCAGGCGTTTCCGACCGGATTTGCATCGCCAATTCCCATCCAGTCATTCCTTCCGGCATCAGCATATCAGTCAGCAGCAACGCCGGCTTCTCCGAAAGACCACGCCAGATTTCCAACGCTTCTTTGCCATGGGACGCTTCCAACACATGATAGCCGTACTGCCGCAAAACCCTCGTCACCAACTCGCGCAACGCACTTTCATCTTCCACTACTAAAATCGTTTCATTACCGCCAACCACCTGATCCGTTCGTTGGATGAAATCCGTGTGAATCTGCGCTGATTTGAGCGCCGGAAGATAAATTTTGAACGTACTCCCCACTCCCACCAGACTCGTCACTTCAATCCAACCGCGATGTTGCTTCACGATTCCGTAAACGGTCGCCAGTCCGAGTCCCGTTCCTTTGCCGGCTTTCTTGGTCGTGAAGAACGGTTCGAACATGCGTTCCATCGTCGTCGCATCCATGCCCGTGCCGGTATCACTTACCTGCAAGCAGACAAAAGATCCTTCACTCGCTTGCGGATGAGACTTCACGTAGTTCTCGTCAATGTCTGTGGAGTAGGTCGTGATCACGAGTTCACCGCCCTTCGGCATCGCATCGCGCGCATTGACCGAAAGATTGACGATGACCTGCTCCAACATCGCCGCGTCGGCCATAATCGCCGGCACCGTCGCCGCAGGTTGCAAATTCAGCCGCACACTCTCGCCCAACAACGGTCGCAACAATGTCGCAACGTTGTTGACCACCTTGTTCAAATCCACCGGTTTCGGTTCACGCACCTGTTTGCGGCTGAACGTCAGCAATTGATTCGTCAAACCGGCGGCGCGTTGCGTTGTGCTGATAATTTTTTCCGCCGCTTCATGCCCCACCTGTCCGGGCGGCTGCATCGCCTGAAGCATCTGCGCGTAACCCTGAATCACCGTCAACAGATTGTTGAAATCATGCGCCACGCCGGCAGCCAGTTGGCCAATCGCCTCCATCTTTTGCGCCTGCCGCAACTGTCCTTCGAGATTCACCCGATCGGAAACATCTTCTGTCATCAACAACAGACAGGCTTCGTCTCCCAATTGAAACGTCTCGGCCGACAGCACCGCTTGCCGCAGCTTGCCGTCCGGACCGATAATCTGACATTCCCAATTGCGCAACGATTGTCCTTCCGTCAGCAACCGCTCCACGCAATCGCGTGTTTCCGCTACGGACCACAACGGCAGACTGAACACATCGCGATGCATCAGTTCCGCTCGACCTTGCCCCACCAACTGCGCAAACCGATCGTTCACTTCGACAAAACTTCGCGTGCTCCGCGTCAAAATCGCCAACGGCACTGGACTCGCACTGAATGCTTTGGAAAACCGTTCTTCCGAAGATTTAAGTTTCTCCTGAATCGCAATGCGTTCGTTGGATTCGCGTTTCAGATTTTCGTAAGCCGATTCAAGTCGCAATCGCAGCGCATCGGATTCTTCACGAGCGCGCTTGTGATTGTTGACTTCCTGGTGCAACTGCTGATTGGCGCCAAACAATTCGCGCGTCCGCTCGCCCACGCGTCGTTCCAATTCCACCTGCGCCTGGCGCAACGCTTTATCACCGGCTTCAATCTGCGCCAACATGTCGTTGAAGTTATCCACGAGTTGGCCGAGTTCATCGTTGCCGGGTTTGGCGACGCGAATCGAATAAGTTTTCTCCGTGGCCACTCGACTGGAAGCACTGGCCAATTCCTGAATAGGCGTCACGATGTAACGCTGCAAACGCGCCGCGAGCAGGTAACCCGTTCCCGCTGCCATCAACAACACGGCTGCGCCCATTTTCAAACTGCGCCAAAGCCGATCGTAAAACCGGTTCATGTCCATTTGCAGCGTGACGGCGCCAATCTGGCGACCGTTGAAACGGACCGGTTGCGTCACTTCAACCGCGCGCCTCGTAAATTGCACTGAACTCTCGCGCGGAGCCGGGACTTTAATTTCGGTCCAATCGGATCGCTGGTACAACGCCAAAGGTTCTCCTTCGGCATCCCACAATCCGGCCGATCCCAGATACGGATCCACGCGCAAACCATCCACGATCTCCTGCGCCGCGACCGCGTCTTCAAAACTCAACGCAGCGATACTGTTGTTGGCGACCACTCCCGCCATGACCACCGCGTCCTGTCGCATCTGGCGATGAAAGCTGGCAATATCCAGCAACCCCAACGACACCACCGCCAGCACCAACGCCACGCCGGTCGTCATCATCAGGATCGACATCAGCTTTCCCCGCATTGAGAAATCTGCGATCTTCTTCATATCAATCCGCCTGTCCTTGCCAGGCTGTTCACCGTCAAAGATTCTGCGAGTAACTGCACCTCCATCACCGTGTTTATCTGAGCCGCGCTTTGACCGTAACGCCGGAAAATCATCGCGTCGCCCGACGCAAATTCTTGCGACCGGCTCCTCAACGAAAGAAAACAACGGAACATCCCGCTGCGAATAAGCAGCTTCTAAACCATCAATTCTCCACGATCTAAAGCCTCCTTAATTTTTACAAATCTGTCTAAAAATTAGCGAGTTACACCGGCAGACCAATCAGAGAAAAGTTCTCTCAAAGTCTTCAATCGGCATTTCCTGCCGAGCAGCGCGCGGCAATTATTGCTCGCCCCAAACGACGAACAGAAGATTCGAACCGGTGCCGGCTCCCGACTTCGTTTCCCAACGTGTAAATCCGGCCTGTCGGAACAGATTTTCCAATTCTTCCCGCGTCTGAAAATGCAGTCCTTCGACGGTCCGATTCATCCCGATGCGCGTGGCAAATCGCTCCCAACGTTCCACCTTGCGATGCGCTTCTGTTTCCGATCGGATTCCGTCACGTAAGACCAGTCGTCCGCCCGGACGCAACGCGCGTCGTGCCTTCGTCAGAATTTGCAACTGCATCTCCGGCGTCCAGTAATGCAACACGTCCAACAACAAGACCACGTCACACGCCGGATACTCAGTCGTCAAAATATCCGCTTGGTCGAAACGAATTCGCGTATGCTCCGCCGCCGTTCGTTTCGCTACACGAATTTTATTCTCATCATAATCAAAACCCACAAACGTCCGCGTCTCCGAGAACGCCGCCAACCAGTGCGTCGTTAAACCGTACCCACAGCCGAGATCCAGCACGTGCGCGCCACGCGGCACAACTTCATCTATCACTGAAAACATCGGATCGAGCTTCAGTTTCCATTTCACGAATTGTTCCACCGCCACGCCCTGATAACGGAACAACCGCCGCACTTTCCGTCGCACAATCACCGGCGTGTTGACGCGATCCAGCTCCGCCTGTAAACCCGCGCGTACGATTTCCTCGCAATGTTTCATCAGCGGCACAACGCCTTGCGAATAATCGAAGTTCTCCGGTGTGATTCGCGGTAGCGCACGCAAAGTAATTCGATACGGTTCAAACCAGAACGCATCACGCGGCATTGCCGTGTGCGAATCACAAATCACAATCGGCAGAATTTCCTGCTTCAACTCCACCGCCAGTTCAAACGCTCCGCGGCGAAATCGCTGCATCGATCCGTCAATGGATCGCGTGCCTTCCGGATAAAAATGCACTGACGCGCCGCTTGCCAGAACTTCGCGCGCCCGCTGCAACGTCGCTTCAGGATTATTCGGCTCGACCATCACTTCGCCCAGATACCGACAACTGAATCCCAACAGTGGTGAATCAAACACCCGCTTCTTCGCCGTCTGCCGCACGTCGCCGGGCAACCCTTTAATCAACAGCACGTCCACCGCCGATTGATGATTGCTGATGATGATTGCCGGCTTCGCAAAGGTAGCGGCGCTGATGTTCTGAAAATCCGTCCGCCCGAATGGCATGGCTTTAATCAATCCGCGCACGAGATATCTTGCCGTTGAACGCAATACTGCTTCCCCGTTACGCACCCGGAACAGTTTCAAGAACGGACGTAACATCGCGTAGAGGAAAACCTGAATCCCGCCGAGATGCAGCGTAACCCAGATAGTTCCCAGGAGATGCCACCATTTCGGCGCGCCACGCGGCATCGGATTGAATAACAACACATCCATCAGAATCGGCGTCAACATGAGCGTGACCAGGAACGTGCACAGCATCCCGATCAACACCGTCGCCCCCATCGAAAACAACACCGGATGATCCGCGAGCACCATCACCCCGAAGCCAAAAATCGTCGTCACCGCCGAAATGAACACCGATGCACTCGCCACCGCCGAATGACTCGCCCGTCCGCGCCATTCATCCAATCGACTCGTCACCAGAAACACCGCGTAATCCTCCCCCACACCGATGATGAAGATCACAAAAATACTGTTCATCAAATCAATCGGCAGCCCCAGCCATCCCATCACGCCGAACGTCCACAACAAACCGGTGACGATCGGAATCAAAGTAACGATGGCCAGTTCGATGGAAGCCAATGAGAAGAACAACAGCCCGGCTACCGCCGCCGTCGTGCCAATCGCAAACAACTTCAAACCGTTCTTCGCAATCGCTTCGAGATGCGTCGCAAAATCTCGGCCATCCAACACAATCACTCCCGGCACTGCTTCACGCAGTTGTCCCGCCAGCGTCCGATCCTGCAAACGCACCATCGTGCTGATCGCGTTATCTCCTTCCGCCAACGCGACCCGCTCGTTCAACACCTGTTCCAACGGCGTACCTCGAAATTGTTCCAGCGTCAGCAATTCCCGGTCGGCATCAAGTTGTTGCCAGAACTTCGCAAACGCATCCGCGCGAAATCCAAATTCCGCTCCAATCTTCGCGAGATTTTCCCGCAACGTTTGGCGTCGCTCTTCCGTCCAGAACTCCCGCCATCGCTGAATATTGGTGCGTTGCACTTCTGGCGCAGGACAAATGGCCGCCAACGAATAAACCGCTGTAACGTTGGTGTTATTTGCGAGCGCCGCAGCAGCCCTGTCATTCAATGCCATCGCCGCCTCAGGGGTTTCACCGCGCGCCACCAGCAACGTCATTCCCACCGCGTCGTCCCACGTTTTGCTGATTAACGCCTCATCCGCGCGTGTGGCAGCAGTGATGCCGTTCAACCGCGTAATGTCCCCCTCAAAAGCTAATTTTCGCGCGCCGAAAATCGCCACCACCGTTAACACTACCGCCAGCAGGAGAAACCATCTGCGATGCCGCGTTTGCCACTGAAAATAACGTTCCCACAATCCTGTCATCCACAACGGCGGCGGATTCGCCTGTTTTGTTCGCGGCACAAGCAACGGCAAAATGACTAATGCAAATGCCGCAGAAAACATGACACCCACCATTCCCAGAATTCCCAACTGCCGATAACCGTTGATCGGCGACAGCATCATCACCAGAAACGCCGCTGCCGTCGTGATAACGCCGACCGTGATTGGATACACAAGTTGACTCAACTGCCGCCCGCGCACCCGATGATCTGCTCCTGCCGTGTCATCAAGGTGATAAATGACGTGCGTCGCATAATCGACCGTGATGCCCACCGCAATGGACGCAAACCCCAAAGCGATCGCCGACAACTGATCGTCCCAGATTGCCAACATCACACCGGCGACAGTCGAACCGAAGAATGACGGCAGGAACGTTACCAACGCCAACCAGCGTCGCCGATACGCGACCAGAAACAACGCCATCATTCCCAACATTCCGACTGCGATGCAGCGTTTGGCGTCGGCCCGAATAATCGTCGCGTTATCCACGGCCATGCGATGCCCTCCTGTAATCGCAACGTGAACGCCCGGAAATTCCTGATCTATTGCGCGTGCCGCTGCTTCCATTTCGCGCACGAGTTGCGCGCTGGCACCGGAATCCGACGACCGAAACTTCGGCTCCGCCAACATCAGAATGTGCCGTCCATCCGCACTCGTGATGCGGCCATCAATGATTTGTGCACCTCCGAACCCCGCTTGCAGCGGCGCCACCTTCTTAAGCACCAGCGCACTGCCGCCAATCGGATCGGCCTCCACCACGTTCTTCAACACCATGCCTTCCGGCCCGGCCAGTTTCCGGCGCATGACGCTGAGAAAATCCCGCAACTCTTCCGGCGCGAGTTTACGCTCTAATTCTTCTGCATCCTCCTCGGTAAACAGATTCGGCAACGCGCCGGTCAGATAACCAATAATCTGATCCTGATTCCCCATCTCGACGCGATACTGAATCCGCATAAACGCGGTATTCGTTGCCAGCCGGGCATACAAAGCATCCGCCGCGCGCGCCAGCGTTTCCGGATCGTCCCGATTGATTCCAACGTCAAAGTAAGCGCGATCAATCTGCCGGAACTTCCGCAGCGCGTACCGATATTCCTCCACGCGCTCGTCGTCGCTCGGCAACATGTCGAGCATGTCCTCCTTGGTGCGGATTTGCAGCGATATCGCGGCACACGCCAGCGTGACGACGAGTGTGACAAACAGCACCACGCGTCGATGCGCCACCAGCCAGAGATATAAGCGCGAATAGAGATCGAAGTTCATCGCTTCGCGCACATGGCCTTCCGGGTAAGGCCGGTTGAAGAAAAATCCGTCATGTTCGGCCCGCGAAGTCTAGCGAACCTGAACCCGAAAACCAGTCGCATCCGCTCAACTCAACAAAATGCAATCGCAGAAATGCCTGAAAGAAAAACTTAACAACTCGTTCCTCAATCGCCGCCCAACAACCGACGCCGCAATCCCGCCGCAAACTCCGCTGCTTCCGCCTCGCTCAATGTTTTCGCCAGATGCAACACCGTCACTCGCAACAATCCGCGATAGTTGTAAAAGATAACGCCAATGCCCGGCGATGGCGGCACTGCTGCAACGTGGGTGAATCCTTCAATGTCCGCGCCGAGAAATTTCGTCACCACCGGACTCACCGCCGCCGTATTGCCGTAGAAAATCGAACACACTTCACCTTTCAAGCCCATCTTCGTGAATCCCTGATGCGCCGGCAGCGGCAACATTCGCAACATTTCCAGAAACATTACGCCACCGTCCACCACACCATCACGCATCGCCTGGCCGGTCTGCGTTTTCAGGTGCGCAATTGTTTTCCCCGGATCCGTCAGATGTTCCGGCAAAAACTGCAACAACAACATTGTCACCTGATTGCTGAACAACGGCTCAACGTTGCCTTTCGGTCGCAATCCCACCGGCACCGGCAATAAATAACTCGGACTCGCGCACCCGATTCGTTGGTGCAACTCATGCACCTCCAAAATCGTCACCGCCGCGTGAAACTGCGCTTCGCCCAATGCGCCCGCATACTTCCGCGCCGTCGCCCGCACCTGCGCGGTTTCTTCGGCCGTAAATAATTCCACGCGATGTTGCAGAATCGCTGACGCATCCGGAAATCGCACGCCCGGTGAGCGTGGCGCCTGATTACGAAATTGATTGTAAGCCTGGAAGTTTTTCAGCGCACGGCAGCTTCTTTCTTTAAATGGCAAACGCGGTCCCGCTGGTGGTTGATATTTCGTCGCAGGCAACGGCAAATCCTCCCGTCCCACCACGCCAACAAAATGTTCCGCACTATGCGCATCCATCAACGCATGAGCCCAGGTGAACACGACTTTCATCCGCCCCGTGTCACATTCGATCAGATCGAAACGCATTAATTCACCGTCGTCCGACGCGAGACCTTCGTTGATGAGTCGCTGTAATAATTCCGGCCTATCCCGATGCACGCGCACCTGTGGTGGCTGCACCACACCATTCGGCAATTTCCAACGGCGACGAAAAATTCCCGCCGATCGCGCGTTCAAAATCGGATAACGCTCCGTCAGCATTTGCAGCCGCGCGCGTAATTGCTCCGGTTGAATCGCTCCGGCCAGTTCGAGAATGATCTGACACGAATTGCCCGCGTAACCGTGCCGGCGCAATTCCCAGTCAAAACTCCGCATCAGGTAATCGCAGCCGTTCTGTGGCCAGACGCTGCTCATCGGGGATAACTCCTTATCATGAAATTATTGGCTTCAGATTAACGCACCGCCAACTCTGCAGGATCTTCATTGCGCAATGCGTGCTTCATCAGAAAACGCAGCAACCCGGTGGAATACGCCGACGTCGAAGCCGCGCCGCTGAAAATACCGCCAAGATTTGCCACCAGATGCGGGCGGGTCAGTTTGATGAAAATATTATGCTTCAACCGCTCTCCGGCACGGAAAAACGTGAATAACCGGCCATTGTAAAAATAATCCACAATTTCCTGCCACGTGGTCAGTTGATGTTTTACTTCGCGTTCGTAATTCGCGAATGCGCGCGCTGTTCCGGATTCAATCGCCCCACACAATTCCATTGCGCTGTACATTCCAATCAACAGGCCGCTGGAAAAAACCGGATCCACAAATCCTGCCGTGTCGCCCACCAACACCCAGCCGTCACCCACCATGCGATCCGACACGAGTTGATAATTGGTGTACTCCATCACCGGCGTAATGCGTTTCGATTGGCCAGTCACACGTTGCAACATCGGCTCTTGCTTGAGCCAATTGTCATAGCGCTCTTCTTTCGTCGCTCCGAACGGCGCGAGAAATTCCGTGCCGACCACCAATCCCACCGACACCCGGCCCGGAAGCGGAATCTGCCAACTCCAACCATGCGCCATCCGCGTCGTGTGCACATGACCTTCGTAATCGAGTTTGGCTTTGTCCACATGCGCAAACAACGCCGTGTCCTTGCGCGGACCGGTGCGACTCGGAATTCCGACCAGATTCGGAATCACTCGCGCGCGTCCGGTGGCATCCACAATCAAATCCGGTTCACCGGAAAAATGTTGCTTCCACGCAGCCAATGAGTCGCCGGTCAATCGTACGCGATCTGTATTTCCAACTCGCTCCACTTGCGCGGGCGCTTCGACCACATGCGCTCCTGCTTTGCGCGCGGCCTTCAAAATCGTTTCATCAAATCGATCACGCGGTGTGTTGTAGGAATAATGCGGCGTCTTTTTCGGCAACCGCTCGAACCAGAATGCAAATTGATCTTCCGGGGTGATGTTAAACGTCGCGCCGGGTTTCAGCAGGCTGAACGCGCGCACCTCCTCTTCTACACCCAACCGGCGTAACATCGTCACAATCGCCGGTACCAGCGATTCACCGACGGTCAACGCCGTCTGCTTGGGCCGATGAAACATCACGACACCGCGCCCCGCCCGGCGCAGCAAAATCGCCAGCGTGCTTGCCGCCGGACCGCCGCCCAGAATGGCAATATTTTGAAAATGTCTGGAATGACCGTTCAGGCTGCTCATGCAAAACGAGTCAAAATTCGACTGCCGCCGAGTTTGCGTTCACCGCAGCGATTGCTTCTGAGTCCGGCAGGCAGCGCACATTCTAGAAAGCACTTAAATGCACTCAAGCGGATTTCCGGTCGCTGGGTGATTGAACCGCGATTGCCATCGTCTGTTTCGCCTTCTAATCTCAGCCCGTCAGATGAAAAACAGTCAGCCCAATGACATTATTCACCCGGACGCACGCAAGTTAATCGGCTCAGATCGGAAAATCCGAAGCGTTGCCATTCTTGGCGGCGGCCCGGTTGCCAGCACGCTTGCAACGCTGCTGGCCCGCGATGGAATTCAGGTCGCTATTTTTCATCGCTCGCGTCAGTCGCCGTTGCTCGTCGGCGAATCCCTCGTGCCCGCCATCATTCCCATTTTGCGGTCGCTCGGTGTCGAAGAAGAAGTTCGCGCGTACGGTCTCTACAAACCCGGCGCGACCATCAATCTCACGAAGGAAATCAATTTCTCATTTCCGTTCTCCAACATTCGCGGCCCGTTGCCCGGTTACGCTTACAATGTCCCGCGCGACAAATTCGATGACACATTGCTGAACGCCGCGCGCAAAGCCGGTACGAAAATTACCGAATCACCGGCTGCCGTCGAAACCGTATCCGGCACCGACCGCGTACAACTTGCTCGCGAAACGTTGGCACTCTGGAATCAACATTTTCCTGGCGAACCGGATTTCATCGTGGACGCCACCGGACGCATTCGCCTGCTCCCGAATGCATTAAAAATTCCGAGTCGCGAAGGTGGCCGCAAAGACACCGCGCTCTTCGCGCATGTGGATCAGACCAAACTCGATTACGAAGGTCATGTGCACACCACGCGTTTGGATTACGGCTGGAGCTGGCGGATCCCACTGCAAGGTCGCGTCTCTGTCGGCATGGTCATCAGCACGGAACATCTCCCGAAATACGGCACAACTAAAGAAGAACGCTACGACAACCTGTTGCGTCACGATTCCGTTTTGCGTCAGGTCGCCGGCAACGCCAAACGCATCACGCCGGTGATGGAATACACCAATTATCAACTCGTCTCCGACCGCGTGGTCGGCGATGGTTGGGCGCTTGTTGGTGACACTGCAGGCTTCATTGATCCGGTGTTCTCGAGCGGATTACTCATCGGCATGCAAGGCGCCGTTGAACTGGCCAAAGCCATTCGCAAAGGAACGGCCCGAGCCTTCGAGCATTACCAGAAAGAAACGATTCATCACCTGAAGTGCTGGCACGAAATCGTGGATTATTTTTACAGCGGCAGCCTGTTCAACTCAGTCGTCGTCGGAAATCAGATGGTGGAAAAATATTTCATCTTCCGCCTGATGATGCCGCATATGAGTAATCACTTCGGAAAAATCTTCACCGGCGCCGCATCGAATTCCCGTTACAGCCTCGGCCTCCTGCGCTTCGTCGTGAACCACGGCCTCAGCAAACGAGAGCCAAAAGATTTAATGATTCGCTGACGCGACGCCGATTCTGAAGCCGCTTCATTATTGAGCCGCTCAAAACTTGAGCATGGCATTCAACCCGCCGCTTATCTGCGCTTCACGAACCACGCGATGACGTAAGTAATCATCGTTCCCAACGTCGCCACAATCATCGCTAACACCACACTGCCGACAATGAAGCGCGGCAGATATTCCCGCACTGAGGATTGCGCCAATTGTTCATGCGTGAGTTGCAGAATTTCTCCGGTGAACATCCAATGTCCCAGCACCATCGCGCCCCATAAAATAAACGGTGCAATCAACGGCATCGAAACGTTGCTCGCCGATAGCGCAATCGCCTTGTTCAATCGCAACCAATGCGCGACCGCCGCTGCGCCAGCCATTTGAAATCCCCAGATTGGCACGATGCCAAAAAACAATCCCGTCCCGACCGCTAACGCAAGTCGCCCCGGTTCATGGGCGTGTTCGGTAAAAAATTCGCGCGCGGTTTTCCGAAAACCCCAACGTTGTCCTTGCGACCACGCTTCGCGAACGGTCTGCGGCACGAACCACGATTGCAACACGAGCAAAATGTTCATGCCTGTGATGTGACAGAAATCCCGCACCGTCCGAAAATGCGATACTCCCGCACCGCCCGGCGAATAAGTGCATTTCACCGGCACCGGAACAATCGTCGTTCCAATCCAGGCCGCACGCACCATGAATTCCAGTTCGTAAGCGTAGCGATCTGATTTGATTCGCAACCGCTGCACCAACGCCAGCGGATAACATCGAAAACCGCATTGCGTGTCACGAATCCGCACGCCCGTTTCGACGCGATACCAGAAGGTCGAAATCCGATTCGAGCGCTGCCGATGTTTCGGACATCCCGCGGCAACAAGATCACGCACACCGACCAGATACGCGTCCGGCTGCTGTTCGGTCGCAGCGAGAAATTTCGGCAGGTCTTCGGCAAAATGCTGACCGTCCGCATCCATCGTAATCGCGTGAGTAAAACCCCGTTCTGCCGCACGAAGAAACCCCGCCTGCAATGCCGCTGCTTTACCGCTGTTTTGTGGTCGTCGCAACACCTCGCATTCCGGCAATTCCGGCAACGCTTCGGTCGAACCGTCATCTACGACAATCACCGGCGCGCACGCCGCAGCAGCTCGCGCGACCGCGCCGACTGTCGCCGAATGGTTGTAACACGGGATGACGACGCAAGGTTTCATCGCAGGTCCACAAATACCCGCCGTTTGCGCGCCTGCGGCGGCATTTGCAACGCTTCGATTTCCTCCCGCGACACGTGACGAATCTCCGGCGTCATCTTCGCTCGGGCTTGAAATCTTTCGCGCAACTCCGCCGCCGACGCTGCTCCATGCACCAACACTTCAATTGCATCGGACAAATCATTCTCGCGGCGCGCCAGAATCACAAACACATCCACGCCCGGCGATTGTTCGAGCACCGCTGCAAGCGTCGCCGGATACAACGATGTGCCTTTGAATTTCAGTTTCTGATTTTTGCGACCAATGATCGGCCCGAGCCGCGGCGTGGTTCGTCCGCAGGCACAGAGCTCGCGATACAACGCCGCGCAATCCCCCGTGCGATAGCGAATCAACGGCATTCCCTCCACGCCCAACGTGGTTGCAACCACTTCGCCGATTTCGCCGTCAGCCACCGGCTGGCCTGCTTCGTCTAGAATTTCCAGATACAACTGCTCATCGTGCAAATGCCCGCCCTGCCCCGCTTCACATTCGCACAGGGAATTCGCAAGTTCCGTCACGCCGTAAGTCGAAAAAACCTTCGCGCCCCACGCAGATTCGAGCGTCGCGCCCGAGTGATTCAATTGCATCGCGGCATCGCGAATCGGCTCGCCAATGCAGATGAGTTTCTTGACCGATGATTGCCGCAAATCCACGCCAGCCTCGCGGGCTTTGTCTGCAACCATTCGTAAAAACGACGGCACGCCGACGATCGCAGTGGGTTGCACGCGTTGCAGCATTTCCAACACAAGCAGCGGCGCTGCTGCTCCCGTTCGCACCACGCCACAACCGATTTCACGCAAGCCCAACCAGTACGCCAATCCCGCCATGAAACAACGATCCATCGCCACCGCCACCAACACCGTGTCACGCGCCGTCAGGCCTGCGCAATCGAACGAAATCTGTTCGTTTCGCGCGAGCCGTTTCACGTCTGACTCCGTCAACATCCACAACAACGGCTGCCCCGTCGTCCCACTCGTCGTCACAATTTCGACAACGCGATCTTGCGGCACACAGAGAAAATCCAGATTGCGCTCGGACAATGTTTTCTTGCTGAGCGTGGGCACTGCAGTGAGTGGTGGAACGCTCTCTGCGTCGCGAAACAATTCGCGATAATACGGCGAGCATTCCGCTGCGTAGCGAAAAGTCTCGGCCCAGAGTTGCTCAAACGATCGGGTCACTTGATAGATTTCGAGTTTACGTGAGCTGCGGCCAGAACTCCAGCCGCCGCACCGGTTGCCAGGCAACAACCCATCACGCGCGCGCTGGCAATGGCATCCACATCTGCACTGATGGTTTTGCCGGCCATAAATAAATTTTCAATCTGTGCACAACGAAGTGCGCGCACCGGAATTTCGTAATACGCATCTGGCGACAGATAGCGAAATCGCACTACGCCTTTGCTGTTCCACTGTTCAATCGGCCACGCACAGCGCGCGACCGCATCGGAAAATTTTCGTCCCTCCAGAACATCGTCTCCGGTCAGTACATACTGCCCGATGATCATTCGCCCTGCGCGTCGCGCGCCCGAAAACTCCTGCTGTGGCGTTGTGCATTCTTCAAAACCGCCAACCTTCGCGCGCAAAAAAGAAATCAATTCCGGCACCTGCGCTGGAGTCCCGGCGAACTTCGCAGTGAATTCTCCCGACGCAAAACCACTTTGCAGATTCAACGTGGGAAAACCCGCACGTGCCAATGGCAACAACACTTGCGCCATGTCGGCCGGAGTTGCGAGCGATCGCCGCACATTTTGCAACGTGAAAAGAACCGCCGGTGCTTGCGTTGTTTCATCCGTGGCGAGAGTCGTCGCATTTACCGCCTGCGCGACCTCTGCCGTGCCGCTGCAATCAATTACCGCACCGACTGAAATTCCGTTGAGTTCCGTGATGCGATTGGACGTCAACTGAACTGTCGCCAACGGCGTGTTCCATTGTGCCGTCAGATTCGCTGTGGTTTCAATCAGCCGCGCTGCCACTTCTCGAAATCTCTTCGGTCGATATGGCAACACCCAAACGCGCCCCATCCTGATTCGCGTCTCCGGTTTCGCGATCGCGCCTGCGAATTCTTCAACAAACCCGTCGTTAAGAAAATTCCCCGCCTCGTCGTACAGGCCGCACAACGTCGTCAGGCCACTGAATCCGCCCGTACCACCAGCCGCAGGCCGCTCGTCCAGCAACAATGTTTTCGCTCCCGCGCGCGCCGCGTTCACCGCCGCTGCAATACCTGCTGCGCCGGCGCCGACGACTGCGATGTCCACATGCGTTTTCACGGCTCAAGCAATCGTTTCCGCAAATTCGCCGCGAACTCCGCCGCTTCACTTCGCGAAAAATGTGTTTCCAGATGAAATACCGTCACGCGCATTGCTCTTGCGAAGTAATAAAAAATCGCGCCAATTCCCGGCGACGGAGTCGTCGCACCCACATGCGCGAAATCGGTGATCGTCGCGCCGCAAAAATTCGTGAGTAACGGAGTGACATTCGCGGTATCGCCGTAAAAGAACGAACAAATCTCGCCTTTCAATCCGTGATGTTTGAGCACGTAGAGATACAGTGGAAACGGCATTCCGCGCGAAAGCTCCGTGATCGCCACTCCTGCATCGATGCGTCGTTCGCGCAACGCCTGCGCCAGTTGCGTCTTCAGCACACCGACGGCAGAACTTGTCGTTCCGAGTTGTTCCGGCAGAAACTGCACCATCAACATCGCCACCTGATTGCTGAACAACGGTTCGACCGTGCCTTTGGGGCGAAAGCTGACCGGAATCGGCAACACATAACTCGGCGACGGATGGCCCACGCGTTCGTGCAGCCGATGCAATTCCATCGCCGCTACCGCCGCGTGAAACTGAGCATCGCCCAAAGCGCCGCAAAGTTTCACTCCGTTCGCGCGCACGCGAGCCGTTTCTTCCACCGAAAATTTTTCCACGTGATAACGCTGCGTCTTCGGCGCAGTTGGGAAACGCACGCCCACCGTTCGCGGCGCGGCTTTGCAGAATTCTGTCAATTGCTCGACGTTCTTTCGCGCCAGCAGCAATCGCTCTTTCAACGGTTTTTTCGGTCGCGGCGGAACTGACGTGATTGCCGGCAACGCCACATCTTCGCGTCCGACCACCGCGAGAAAATGTTCCGCACTCGGCGCGTCCATCAACGCATGCGTCCACGTGAACACAACATCCATCCCGCCACCGGAACGTTCGATGAGATCAAACCGGAACAATTCTCCGTCTCGAACCGAGAGCGGCTCATCACAAAGTCGTTCCACTAAACCCGATTGCTCGACGTGAATTCTGATCTGCGGAAAGGCCTTCGCATCCGTTAACGGTTTCCATTGCGTTTTGAACCATCCACCCGGACGCGCGCGCAAAATGGGATATCGGTTCACCAGCAGTTCCACTCGTTGTCGCAGAGTGGCAACAGAAATAGCGCGCTCCAGCGTAAAACGAATCTGGCAGGAATTTCCGGCGTAACCGTGGCGACGGAGTTCGTAGTCGAACCCCAGCATCAGGTAATCGCAGCCGTTCAGTGGCAGGTCAGCGGGCATTGAGCAACCGCGCGATAGTCTCGGCCAACGTCCGGACGTTTTGCAGGGCGTCGCCGGTAATCTCGCTCTCGGGAATCCAAAAACCGTAATCCGTCTCGATGAACACCAGCATGCGGACGAGCGACATCGAGTCAAAGCCCGCAGCCACGAGATCAGTTTCAGGAGTAACGGCGACGTCCGGCGCGAACACTTCGCGCTTCAGAAAGTCGATGAGTTTCGTTTCAATTTCGGCTGCTGCAATCATTTAATTCATGCCACTGGAGCGGCGCGCCGAATCTTGCCGGTAACCGGCGTGCGAGGCAAGGCGGCGACGATATGAAAGCGCATCGGAATCTTGTACGACGCCAGATGCTCGCGACAATACGCGCGCACGGAATCCAGCTTCGCGTCCGGTTTTTCCATCACTAATTCCGCTTCCACGACTTCGCCCAGATGCGGATGCGTCGTGCCAAACACGCGCGATTCGCGCACGTCCGGATGTTGATTCAACACGCTTTCGATTTCTTCCGGAAAAACTTTTCGCCCGGCCAGATTGATCACCGCCGTTTTGCGGGAAAGCAGATGCAAAAATCCCTCGGCATCAACCCGCCCGATGTCGCCCGTGAAGAACCAGCCGTCGCGCAACAATTGCTCGCGCGCCACCCACGGCGCGACATAGGCATCGCAAATTCCCGGCCCGCGCACTGCCAACTCACCGCAACCATCATCATCCGGTTGCTCAATGCGTAATTCAAAATCTCCTGCCGCTTGCCCGACGGAACTCCGTCGTCCTCGTGGATCGCCCGTGTTCAACGCCACCAATCCCAGTTCAATCACGCCCAACGCCTGCACCAGTGGACGATTGAAACGCTGCGCGAAATCCTGCGCCACCTGTTCCGGTAACGCGCACGTCGTTGAAACCGCCAATCGCACCGACGGAATCTGCATCCCCGAATTATCCCGCGCCCACATCGAGTAATGAAATGGCGCAGCATACAATACCGTTCCATTCCAACGATTGACTGCTTCGAGAAATGGCTTCGCGGTCACATGTCGCGCCAGCACAATCGTCGCGCCGACTTCGATGTAGAGCACAATGGTAATGAGAAAATGATGCGCCATCGGCAAACACCAGATGATCGTATCATCCGCCGTAATCCTCAGCGCCTTGTTCGCCGAGACCACGCGTTGTTGAATTGTTTCATGCGACAACGCCACGCCTTTGCGCGCGCTCGTTGTGCCGGACGTGAAACGGATAAACGCCAGATTCAACCCGTGATTATCCGGCGGCGCGATCGGTTGCAATCGCGTGAAAAACACATCGGGCGCGAGCGATACACTTTCGCCACGCGGTTTCGGCGTCACGATGGCCTGCAACTGCATCGCCTCGATGATTTCGCGAATTTCGTCCTCGGAACACTCCGTCGGCACCGGCACCACGACCACACCGCAGCGCCACAGCGCATACGTCAACGCCACGTACGTCACGCTGTTTGCAAACGCCAAACCGATGCGTTGTCCCGGCAACACTTGCTGCGCACGCAATTCTTCTGCGAAAGCATTCACACGTTGCAGCAATTCCGCGTACGACACCACCGTGGCGTCTTCGACTAACGCTGCTTTCTGCGGCCATCGCGCCGCTGTCCGTTCCAATGATTCAATCAAATTCATCACTACCGCCGATTACAACCGCAGATTAAATGCTGCCGGAATTCACCCAAACCGTCAGGTCTAATCTCGATTACCGAAACCTCCTTATCGCTCTCGGGAAAAACCAGTACAACTAATGAGTCGTGTGTTTCTCCCGGAGAAATCCCCCACAGTTCCACTCACCGCACCAGCTCAAAGGCAAATCCCTTCAGGTATTCCGTCTCGGGAATCATCGGGATGACGGGATGATCCGGCGATTGCGAATAAGTCGCCACGCGCCGCAGGATGCGTCGCGTATCAAATGCCGCCGCCAGAATCACATCCTGAAACGTCACCGTGTCCACGTGATGCGAACAGCAGAACGTCGCCAGCGTACCGCCCGGTTTCAACAATTTCAGCGCGCGAATATGAATCTCTTTGTAACCGCGCAACGCGTCGCCCACTGATGCGCGATTGCGCGTGAACGACGGCGGATCGAGCACGATCAGATCAAAGCGCGGAATCACTTTTTCATGCGGCTTCACCGCCGTGTTGGTCTTGAGCCAATCGAACACGTTGATGGCCTCCGCACTGACATTCTTTTTGAGACCGTTCAAATTCGCGTTGCGCAGTGACGCACTTACGGCGTCCTGGCTTTGATCCAGCATCAATACCTGCTTTGCACCTGCGCGCGCGGCGTGCAATCCGAAGCCACCGAGAAAACTGAAACAATCCAGCACGTTTGCTCCCTTCGCAAATTGCGCCACCGCCTCGTAACTCGTCTGCTGATCCAGATACATCCCGGTTTTGTGACCGCCGAGAATATCGGTTTCGAACTTCAATCCGTTCAGATCCACCGCCACCGGACCGGCGAGCTTTCCGCTGATAATTCCGTTAGCTTCTTCCAATCCTTCGAACTTTCGCGACGCAACATCGCTGCGTTCCAGAATCGCGCGGGGCGAAAACAGCTTTTGCACCGCTGCCACAATTTTTTCTTTCCGCTTTTCCATCCCCAACGCGGAAATCTGAATCACAATTACGTCTTCGTACTTATCAATGATGAGTCCCGTCAGAAAATCGCTCTCCGCGTTCACGACACGAAATGAAGTCGCATTGGGCAAATAACGCTTTCGCACTTCAAGCGCGGCGGCAATGCGTTGATCGAAAAATTTCTGATCCACTTCAATGCGCTCCGGCGCGAGCACGCGCACATTGATTTTGGATTTCGAATTGTAGAAACCGACGCCGAGTAAGCGTTGCCGATGATCTTTGACTTGCACGAGTTCCCCGTCTCCTGCCTGCGCCGTCATCCGCAGAACAGATCCGTGATAAACCCACGGATGACCCGCCACAATGCGGTCCGCTTCGCCCGGTTTGAGAATAACAGTCGGTAGTGATTCCATGATTTTTGTAAACAGAGTTGCTCAGAACCATTCCGAGCGACGCATAAAAAGCCAAAAACGAATTGCTGAAGCGAGGAAAGAAATCAATTTATCGCCGCTATTCGCTCCTGATCCGACGAAAAACAGTTAAGCTTTGGGTTCAAAGCGAAACAGTTGCGCGCCATGCGCCGCCACATCGAGATAAAGCCCTGCCTGTGCAAGGTCGCTTCCAACGCGCTCGAAATGTTCAACGCCGAGCAAATCACGCATGTGCCAATGCCGTTCCGCCAATCCCGGAACCTCAAGCGAGACATAACATTGACTGCGATGCGGCGCGAGATTCACGACAACGAGATAAAACTCCCGTCCGCCGTCGGGCCACAAAACAACGATGAAATTCTGATACGTTGGATTGCCTTCCCAAGCGGCGCGCGGCGCCAGCAACCAACCATTCCCCTGCCCGACCGCAGATTGCTTCAGCGCCGCGAGCAAACCGGCGTAGTGCGTTTGAATTTCCGTTTGCACCGGTTCATCAGGACGTCGCCCGAGTTGCACCGGAACTTTTTTGCGCGCGCCGTTGAGTTGCCCCTCGTGAAGAAAACGCATTCCGGGCAATCCCAGAATTGCCAGAGCCGCTGCACGATTTTCCGCCGGACTTAATTTTTCCGCCACGCGCGGTTCGTCGTGGTTTTCCAGAAAATGCACGCTGCGTTGCAGATAATCGGCGGGATGTGTCAGCAGTTTTCGCTGCGCTTCGGCGGGATGCTTGCCAATCAAATCATCGTAAAGCGCTTTATCGTATGTGTAATCGAAACCGAGCGTTTGCAGACGACCTTCCAATCCCCAATAAACCTCCGCCATGAAAATAAAATCACGATGCGTTTCTTTCACTGCACCGATGGCCTCAGGCCAGAATTCCTCAGTCGGCACCGGCTCATTCACCGGCAAGTGCGACCATGTCCGCGCAAAAACGTCATTCAACAACAGCATCGCCATATCACAACGCACGCCGTCGCATTTGGCCGCGACCGATTTGAGCAGACCAATCATCGCTTTGCGCGTGGCCGGACGGCGATAGTCCAATTGCGCGACATCCGTCCACGCCGGGAAATACGGATCCTTACCATGCGCCAGATAAAGCGAGCGGGGTGCGGATTTCACAACGAATGTGCCATCAATCGCATTTGGACTCTGCACGAACAACGCGGGGCGCTCCTTCACCCACGCGTGATCCAGCCCAAGATGATTCGGCACGAAATCGAGAATCAATTTGATACCGACTTTGTGAAGTCGCGCGCGAAACTTTTGCAATTCCTCATCACCACCTAAAGCCGGCGGCACAGTGTATTCAGCAATCGAATAAGGCGACCCCGCGATATCCGCATCTTTCCAGCCGGGCAAAACATGATCGTATTCCCGTCGCAGGTCCGGATGTTCTCGCGCGATTTTTCGCGCCTGCGGTCCGGTCGTCCACACCCCCATGAGCCAGATGTGGGTGAACCCGCAGTTTTGCCAGAACGCAAATTCCTCGTCCGGAACGGTGGCGAGGGTGACAGGATGTTTGAGCCGCGCGGACAATTCGTTGAGCCAGCAACGGGTGTTGATTTGGTAGAGCAGCGGATGCCTCATGCGTTCCTCTGGCGAGCACAGTAACAGTGCGCCCTCGAAGTCGCAACGACGGGTCAGCACATTGCGACTTCGAAAACAGGAATTTCACATCGCGCCAGATGTCCGATTCCGCACTCCTGTTTTGTCAGGCGACGGATGTCAAACTCATTGACGAAGCAGCCTGGTAAATGATTTCCGCCGCAGCGTCATAACTGACGAGACTGGTGTTCAACACGAGGTGATAGTGCAGCGGGTCGTTCAAATCTGCTTCGAAATATTTCTTCAGATAACGCTCGCGGCCTTTGTCCTCGCGCCCGATGAAATCCCGCGCTTCATCTTGCGTCTTGCCGTAGAACCGCTGCACGTGCGCGATGCGATCCGCCAGCGGCGCTACGAGGCGCACATGAAAAACACCGGGCATACGCGCCGTAATCAGATTCGCACCGCGCCCGATCAGAATCACATTGCCCATTTGCACAAGGCGCAAAATGGTTTCCGCCGTATGCTCCACCACGGTCCAGGTTGAAGGATGCACTCCAAACAACTCATCCATCGCATCCTGAATTTCCCAAATGCGATCCTCCGGCAGATATTTGGCGAAGTGGACCGGAAGATTGTGATCTTTGAGAACCTGTTCGATAAGATTTCGATCGAACACCGTCCACGGTGCCATCGCGGATTCATCCCGTGCTTTGAGTAATTTCGCCAAACGCTCCGCTACCAGGCTCGCCCCACATCCCGCCTGCCGGGAAATCGTGATGGCGCGCAATCGGGTTGAGCTGGCATCATCCCGCGGTTGCCCCGCGCGCAATTGCGCATCGAGGAAAGCCTGACACTTATCGAGTTCGATGGGCATTTTCATAAGCAGCGTGAGTTGAGAAGCCCCGATGCCCGGGACGCGTGAGTGCGCAACGAGTCGGGCCTTCACTTAACCTTAGTCCTCTCTGCGCAAGAATCCAGTGCCGGAATCACTGATAAAAATAATAACACAACCGAATCCAGAGATCCTCCGGGAGAAAATGTGATTCCAATCGTTTCGTTCAAAAATCCATTGCGTCGCGCGCAGTCGTTCGGCTAACTCGGGCGCGTGGCTGGCAAACCTGTTTCGCAATCTTCCCGAGGAGCGTCGCGCGGAGAAAAAATCTTCGCGTTAAGCTTCGGCTGTTTTCTGGGATTGGCGCTCGTGAAATTCGGCAATCCGGCCGTGATGCAAAAGTTCGTCGGAACACCGACAAATTTCGACGAATGGCGCATTTTCGCGTGGCCGCTCTGGGTCGCTTATCCGCTGTTTGGCTTGTTACTCCTGTCTGCGATACCTGCGCTGCGCATTACTCTAAGCCGGTCATCTGCGACCACTAAATCCACAGCAAACAAATCGGATGTAGCAAATAGTCGCCTCGGAATTCCCAGATGGCTGGTCATCGCGGCACTCAGTTGGCTCGGCTGGCAATTCGTCGCGACGACTCGAAGCGTTGATTCGCAATTATCGGTAAGCGTCGTCATTTATTTCGCCATCTGCATCGGTTGCTTTTTTCTCGGCGCATTGGGACTGCGGCGATCTGACCTTGCGCGATGGATTCTCGGTCCGGTGTTGGCGGCGGTGGTCATCATGATTTACGACGGCTTCACGCAACATTTCGGCGGTCTGGAACAGACCCGCGAGTATTTCTGGACCTATATTTATCCGACGCTCAAAAACGTGCCGCCGGAATATCTCGGCAAAATGAAGAGCAATCGTATTTTCTCCACCGTGTTTTATCCGAATGCGTTTGCCGGCGCACTGCTTCTTGTCACTCCACCGTTGCTCGCCTGGATTTGGCAGGCCAAGGAACGCTTCACCCCCGGCGCCCGCGGTTTACTCTGCACGCTCGTCGCCGGACCGGCCGCGGCGTGTTTGTATTGGACGGGATCGAAGGGCGGTTGGTTGTTGGCATTGTTACTGGGAGCAATTGCATTGCTGCATCAGAAATTCGACCAGAAATATAAAATAGCGTTAATCATCATTCTGCTGGTGGCCGGCGGCGCAGGCTTCTATTGGAAAAATCGCGATTACATGAAACGCGGCGCAACCAGCGTCGTCGCGCGATTTGATTATTGGGAAGCGGCAGTGAAAACCGTTTTGAAAAATCCACTGCTCGGCTCCGGCCCGGGGACATTTGCCAACGCTTACGAAGCAGTTCGCCGTCCTGACTCCGAAATGGCCCGCCTGACGCATAACGACTATTTGCAACAGGCATCAGATTCCGGATTTCCCGGATTTCTGAGCTACGTCACGTTCATTGCAGGAATGTTGTGGATCAGTTACCGGCGATTGGATTGGCAGCAGACTCCGATTCTGGCCGGAGTCTGGTTAGGCGTAGCGGCTTGGGCGATTCAATCGGCCTTTGAATTTTCGCTCTATATTCCGTCGCTCGGGTGGACGGCTTTGGCATTGGGCGGATGGTTGGTGGGTTACACCCGGGCTACCGTAGGGGAAACGATTCGACAAACGCCCTAGCCCGCCCCTAATCTCTCGCCGCGATGAAGATTCTCTTCCTCAACGGGCCGAACCTCAACTTGCTCGGCACGCGCGAACCCCAGGTTTACGGAAAGACGACTTTAAGCGACATCGAAGCGTTGGTTCGAAATCAGGCCAAAGCGCAGAACGTCGAGATTGATTTCCGCCAATCTAATAATGAGGGCGAACTGGTGAGTTGGATTCAGGACGCGAAAGGAAACTTTGAAGCCATCGTCCTGAACGCCGCCGCCTACACACATACGAGTGTCGCGCTTCGCGACGCCATCTCGGCCACCGGCGTCCCGACTATCGAAATCCACCTCTCGAACATCCATGCGCGAGAGGAATTCCGGCATAAGTCACTTATCGCTGGAGTTTGCCGCGGGCAGATCGCCGGATTCGGTGCTTATTCCTACGTTTTAGGTTTAAACGCCGCCATTAACATTATCGAAACGACGAAATCTGCCTGATTTCCAGCAAGGTCGTCTGGAAATGCTCCCGGGCGGTCTAACAGGTTACCGTTTTCCCACTTGACGCTCCCGGGGTGAATCCGTAGGCTTCGCACCAGTCTAAATATGACGAAAGCAGGGTCGAAATTCGACTGCTGCTTTTTTCGTAAAGACAGCAAATCGGGTGTTCAGCACCCGTTGCGGAACAACTTTAACGATCAAAAATTGTGGACCTCAAAGACATTAAGGCCATCATCGACCTGATGAAAAAGAACTCCGTTGCGGAGTTCGAACTCGAAAAACAGGATTTCAAGATTCGACTCAAGCGGGGGATGGGCGGCGGCACGGTTGTTACGCCTGACGATGGCGCTCAAGTCATTGCTTATACTCCGGTCCAGGCTGCCCTGCCATCTGCCTCGAGCGCTGCTCCCGCTCCGGTTTCCGCTCCGGCGGCGTCCTCCAACGACACCGACATTAAATCGCCGATGATCGGGACCTTTTATCGTTCACCGTCGCCCGATTCCGCCCCTTACGTCGAGGTTGGCACAGAAGTCGGGCCGGATACGGTCGTTTGCATTATCGAAGCGATGAAGGTGATGAACGAAATCAAAGCCGAAACCAAAGGCGTCATCACTCAGGTTCTGGTGGATAACGCCAAACCGGTCGAGTTCGGTCAACCGTTGTTTAAGATTCGTCCTACATAATCCAGGCTGTCATTGCCAACTACTCAGCCTCATGTTTGAGAAGATTCTCGTAGCCAATCGTGGCGAAATCGCCGTTCGCATCATCCGCGCCTGCAAAGAACTGAATATCCGCACGGTCGCGGTATATTCCGAAGCGGACGCCAACTCCATGCACGTACAATTGGCTGACGAAGCCATCTGCATCGGCAAATCCCCTTCCTCGGAAAGTTATCTGCGGATTGATCGCATTATCAGCGCGGCAGAAATCGCGGATGTGGACGCGATCCATTGCGGTTACGGTTTCCTTTCTGAGAACGCGCATTTCGCCGATGTTTGCGAGAGCTGCAATATCCGATTTATCGGACCGAGTTCCCGCGCCATGAATGCGCTGGAAGACAAGGCCGTCAGCCGCGCCTTGGCCAAAAAAGCGGGCGTCCCGACTCCTCCCGGTTCAGACGGTATCGTTGAAAATGAAAAAGAAGCGCTGAACGTCGCTAAAAAGATCGGTTATCCGGTCATGATTAAAGCGGTCGCGGGCGGCGGTGGACGCGGCATGCGCATCGCTCACAACGATATTTCGCTCGTAAAGGGTTATCACACGGCGCGCACTGAAGCTGAAAAGGCTTTCGGCAATTCAGCGGTGTACATCGAAAAGTTCATCGAAAACCCGCATCACATCGAATTTCAGATCCTCGGGGACGGACGCGGAAACATCATTCACCTCGGCGAACGCGACTGTTCGGTGCAGCGTCGTAATCAAAAGGTGGTCGAGGAAACGCCTTCTCCGCTCATCGAAAATAAATTTCCCAAATTGCGGAAGGAGATGGGCAAAGCGGCGATTCGCATCGCGCAAGCGGCGCATTACACCAACGCTGGCACGGTGGAATTTGTCGTGGACGACAAAGGCAATTATTACTTCCTCGAAGTTAATAAGCGCATTCAGGTCGAACACCCGATCACCGAAGAAGTCACCGGCATTGACCTGATCAAATATCAGATTCTTATCGCCGCGGGCGAGCAATTGAAACTCTCCCAGAGCGACGTTCAATTCAAAGGTCACGCCATCGAATGCCGCATTAACGCGGAAGATCCGTTTGATGAATTCCGCCCGAGTCCCGGTCGCATCGAAATGTATTATCAACCAGGCGGTCGCGGCGTACGCGTCGATACCCACGCATACGCAGGTTATTCGATTCCGCCGCACTACGATTCGATGATCGGTAAACTCATCACCTACGGCAAAGATCGCCGCGAAGCGATGGACAAAATGAGCCGCGCGTTGAGCGAGTTCCTCATCACGGGCGTGAAGACGACGATTTCCTTCCAACAGGCAATCTTGCAGGACCCCAACTTCCGGCGCGGCGTTTATTCCACCAATTTCGTGGAACAACTGCTCAGCGGCGCTCGTCGCGAATTGATTGAGGAAAAGACGTAATTCGTCCCTCTCGTCATCATTCCCCGCTCCGTTCAGACGCGCTTCGGCGAATCGCCTATTGCGCCAAACCAGATTTTGTTTTCCTGCCGCAACTGATTGCGTCAGGATGCGCCGCATGAAAACCTGGTTTTGCGTTCTCCTCGGCGTCGGTGTGCTCACGACACTTGGCGCGCAGGAAACCGATCGCGTTTCGCCCGTCAT
>CALAYC010000324.1 GCA_937894935.1 uncultured Verrucomicrobiota bacterium | reverse complement strand
CACCGCCTGGATCATTACCGCCACTGCGCTCGTGCTGTTCATGACGTTGCCGGGCCTGGCATTGTTTTACGGCGGTCTCGTCCGCTCCAAAAATGTTCTGACGGTGCTCGTGCAATGTTTTGCGCTCGCTGCAATCGTCACCGTCCTTTGGGTCGCGTTCGGTTACAGCTTCGCGTTGAAAATGCCGGATGGTGTCGCCGAAGGCACTCTTGGCCTTCACTCATTTATCGGCACTAATGTCGCTGTGTTCCTGAAAGGCATCACGCCCGAAACGCTTTCCGGCACGATCCCCGAAGTCGTGTTCATCACTTTCCAAATGACGTTCGCTATCATCACGCCGGCACTGATCGTCGGTGCGTTTGCCGAACGCATGAAATTCAGCGCGATGCTGATCTTCACCCTGCTCTGGTTTGTCCTGTCCTATCTGCCGGTCTGCCACATGGCCTGGGCCGGTTCGGGGGCGCTGTTCGTCAACTGGGGCGTGCTCGATTTCGCGGGTGGCACAGTCGTTCACATCAACGCCGGTATCGCCGGTCTGGTCGCGTGTTTGATGGTCGGCAAGCGCAAAGGTTTCGGCAAAGAACCGTTCCCGCCACATAACGTTCCGATGACCATCATCGGCGCGTCAATGCTCTGGATCGGCTGGTTCGGTTTCAACGCTGGTAGCGCGCTCGGTGCGAACGGCATTGCGGGCATGGCATTGTTGGTTACTCAAATCGCCACTGGAACGGCCGCCGCGACGTGGATGTTCCTCGAATGGGCGCGCAGCGGCAAACCGACGGCAGTCGGTCTCGCTACCGGCGCGGTTGCCGGTCTGGTTGCCATCACGCCGGCGGCCGGAACTGCCGGCCCGATTGGCGCATTGTTAATCGGTTTTGCGTCCGCCGTTATCTGCTATATCTCCGCCACGAGCGTGAAACGCGCCCTGGGTTACGATGACAGCCTCGACGTCTTCGGCGTCCACGGTGTGGGCGGAATCGTCGGCGCGCTGTTAACCGGCGTTTGCGCCAGCACCGCATTGGGTGGCAGCGGATTGGAACACGACACCGTCATCTCCCAGGTCATCGCTCAATTCAAGAGCGTCGTCGTGACCATCATCTGGAGCGCGGTGGTTTCCTTCATCGCACTATCCATCGCGCGAGTCACCGTGGGCTTGCGTGTGTCTGAAGAAGTGGAACACGCCGGTCTCGACCTGTCCGAGCACGGCGAAGACGGCTATCATACTGCGCGTTAATCTGCGCTTAGATTAAAATACCAACGCGCCGCTGGTGGAGTCTCGCCAGCGGCGCGAACTTTTTTAAAGCGTGCTCAGTGCACTTCAATGACCAGCGCCGTCGTATTGTCGCGCCCGTCATTCTTCACCGCTTCCAGCACCAACTCGCGCGCGCAGTTGTAATCCTTTGTCCGCGGTCGCGGTTGCCGCAGCAGATCGAGGAGATGATGATTGTAAAGCCCTTCAGTTAAGCCGTCCGTGCAGAGCAGAAAAATATCGCCGGGTTCGTAACCGACCGCACCAACCTGCGGATCGACGAATTGATTGCTGCCGCCGAGCGCTTTTTGCAGCACGTTGCGACGCGGATGCGTGCGGGCTTCGCGTTCATTGATTTTACCGTTGCGAAACAACCAGCCCACGTGCGTGTCGTCGTGACTGATTTGTTTGATGCCGCCTTCGCGCTTGGAGAGATAATAAATCCGGCTGTCGCCAATGTGCCCGAAGTACATCCAGCCCGGCGTAAACCAGCACAGGCTCAGCGTGGTTTCCATGCCGTGACATTCTTCGTAGCTTGTGCCGAGATACGCGAGGGCCTTGTGAATTTGGGCGAACAACTCCACCAATACGTCATCAAATCCCGCATCCAGCCCCACGGCCCGAATGCCGAACGACTTCGGCAACAGCGTGGTAATCTTTTCCACCGCGATGCTGCTGGCGTATTCACCGGCCAACGCCCCGCCCATGCCGTCGCTCACCGCGAACGCAAAGTCCGCATTGGCCAATGATGCTTCACCGAACTTTCCCAATCGCTGCACTTCGCGCGCGTCGAATTTCAATCCCAGGAAAGAATCCTCGTTGTTCTTGCGAACTTTGCCACGGTCCGTCCAGCCGTACCATTTCAACACCGTTTCCGCTTTTGCGGATGAAGCTTTGCTCATTTGGGTTTCGTTTTTTCTGAATTCGATTCTGCTCCTGCCTCGGGAAGAATCGTCGCAAATTCAAAATCAATCAGGCAAAACCGCCCGTCTTTCTGCCGATAGGTCACGTTGCGCATATCCGGATCGTCGTGGCGCACGCCGAACGGCTCGAGTTCGGCGAATAATTCTTTCGTGCGCTTTTCATCAAGGTATTGCACGCGCGAACCGCAGTTCGTCGTGATGATCCGCAATTTTTCCTCGTCCGCCTCCAACAACCGCGGCACAAATTCACATCCGCGCGCTTCCAGGTGCCGCAATACGCGAACCTCGTTATTAAAGCGCTCCCGCGCGTCCGGACCGTGATAATTTTTTATCACCCGGCCATCGAACGTCAGGTTCACCGTCGCCCGTAATGTATCTTTGACTTTTAACACGGTTGCGAACTCGTCCGGATTTCTCGGCTTCGTTGCCCGTCACCCTGCCGAATTCTTTTGCTCAGCGCGAACAAAAAGAAACAGCAGTCTCCATTCTTTCACCGAATCCAAGGTATTCAGCGCCAAAAATTTTATGTGCAAAAAACCCTTGTAGATACGGCGCAAATCGTATTTATGAAATTCATTCACCAAAAACCTTGCGGCTCGGCATACTGCCTGCTGAAATGCCGCGCCGTAGATGGAAACGGACTGCCTCCGACCATTCTCGACCAAATCCGAATTCAATTACAAAACAAATTAACAACCACGCACATGGCCAAATACAAATTAGAATACATCTGGTTGGACGGTTATGAACCAGTCCCCAATCTGCGTAGCAAAACTCTCATCAAAGAATATTCCAAATTTCCGACGCTGAAAGATCTCCCGATCTGGGGTTTCGACGGCAGCTCCACGCGCCAGGCCGAAGGCCGCAGCTCCGATTGCAAACTGCACCCCGTTGCCGTTTATCCCGATGCGGCTCGTAAAAACGGTGCGTTGGTGATGTGCGAAGTTTATATGCCGGACGACAAGACGCCGCACCCGAGCAACAGCCGTGCGACCATCATTGACGATCCCGGCGCCTGGTTCGGTTTCGAACAGGAATACTTCCTCTACAAAAACGGCAAGCCGCTCGGCTTCCCGGAATCCGGTTTCCCGTATCCGCAAGGTGAATACTACACCGGCGTCGGTTACAAGAACGTCGGCGACATCGCCCGCCAGATCGTTGAGGAGCATATCGACCTCTGCCTCGAAGCCGGTATCAATCACGAAGGTATCAACGCGGAAGTCGCCAAAGGTCAGTGGGAATTCCAGATCTTCGGCAAAGGCTCCAAAACCGCCGCGGACCAGGTCTGGGTCGCCCGCTATCTCTTGATTCGTCTGTGCGAAAAATACGGTGTGGACGTCAACTGGCACTGCAAGCCGCTCGGTAAAGATGTGGACTGGAATGGCTCCGGTATGCACACCAACTTCTCGACATCCTACATGCGCGAAGTCGGCGGCAAGGAATACTTCGAAGCCCTCATGGCGGCGTTCGACAAATACAAGAACGAACACATCGCCGTGTATGGTCCGGACAATCACCTCCGCCTCACCGGTCTGCACGAAACGCAGTCTATCGACAAGTTCAACTACGGTGTCGCCAATCGCGGCGCGTCAATCCGCGTTCCGCACAGCTTCGTCAACAACGATTACAAGGGTTACCTCGAAGATCGTCGTCCGAACTCTCAAGGCGACCCCTACAAGATTGCGAGCCGCATCTTGCAGACGATCGCGACCGTTCCGGTCCCGACAACGGGCAAGAAGTCCAAGAAGTAATTCTTTCGCGACCTGAATCAGAAGTTAACACAGCAGGCGTGACCGCAAGGTCACGCCTGTTTGATTTAATGCAGAAATCGACCAGTCTCTCGCGCTTGCAGGTTTGAAATCTCGCCGCTACTGCGTTCTTCCGAACTTCCGCTCCAGTTCGCGATAATTCATCTCAATCAACGTCGGTCGCCCGTGCGGACACGTGTACGGCATCGCGCAGCGCCGCAAATCTTCCACCAGATTTTCCAGTTCTTTTCCAGCCAACGGATCGTTCGCCTTCACCGCGTGCCGACAAACCGTTTTCGCCACCACGTGTTCCCCCAAACGCGCCGAATTCACATCCTGCCCCGCCGCCTTCAGCTCATCCACCAGGTCAAGCGTAAACTGTCGCGCGTCTTTCACCTTCACAAACGGCGGCAACGCATCCAACAAAAACGTCCGCTCGCCAAATTCACTCAAGCCCACGCCGAGCCGCGTTAACTCCGTCAGTTGCCCGCGTAAAAAGTTGGCGTCGCGCGGCGACAACTCAATCGTCTCCGGCAACAATAACCGTTGCGACGGCGCCTGCTCGTTGCGCTCCAATCGCTCCAACATTTGCTCAAATAAAATCCGTTCATGCGCTGCGTGCTGATCCAACAGCACCAGACCGCGATCCGATTCCAACACCACATACAACCGCCCAATCACGCCCACCAGACGCAACGGCACCGCAAGCAACGGCCGCGCGGAGGTTGGAACACTTGGCGACAGCGCGATTGCTGGCGCAGCGGTGTTTTCAATCTGCGTTTCCGTTGCGCGCAACACTTGAGGCGCAACAGAAGTTGGCGCTGGCACTTGCGGTCGCGCTGGCGCAAACCCCATCTTCAACGCCGGCTGTTCCGAATGTTGCGGCGTTAACGCAGATTGAACCGGAAATTGTGGCAACGTCGGCGTGAGGTTTGTTGGAACAACATCTTCATCCGTGCCCGACTCAATCGAACGCGACACCAGATTTTGATTCGTCGGTGTCTTTTCTGCGCTTGCCGAAGACGCGGTGTGATAATCCAACAACGCCTTGCGCACGGCATCCGCCACGCTGCGGCGCACCTCACCTTCGCGATGAAATTTCACCTCGCGTTTCGCCGGATGAATGTTGACGTCCACCGCCGCCGGATCGATTTCCAGAAAAAGGCAACACACCGGATACCGCCCTTTCATCAGCGCCGTGTGATAGCCTTCCATCAACGCGAAGTTGATACCGCGATTCTCCACCGGGCGACGGTTCACAAAAATATGCTGGTCCTCACGCGTCGCTCGCGATACGCCCGGTGCACCCATCAATCCCCAAACTCGAAACGCGACTCGCGGCGCAGTCGCTGGCGCGACCGGTAAGGCATTCTCAAGCGATTCCGTTTCATCAACAGTCGCAACGTGCTCTTCGTGCTCCGTCTGGTAATTTACCTCCACGAGTTTCACGTCGCCCAACAAAGCCCGCACCCGCTCGCGCACCGCCGGCAACTTCGCGCCAATGTCGTTGCCGCACCGCTGCGCCGGCAACTGCCACACCGTCCGACTGTCCTTGATGAACGTCAACGCCACTTCCGGATACGCCAACGCCACGAGCGTGAGATAATGTTGGATGTGCGCTGCCTCGGTTTCCTCCGTGCGCAAAAATTTTCGCCGCGCTGGAAGATTGAAGAACAACTGCCGCACCTCGACGCTCGTTCCCGGCGCGCAACCCGCCGCGCGCACTTCCACAATCTTCCCGCCATTCACCACCACTTGCGTTCCCTCGACCGATTCGCTGTCACGCTCGCGGGTAATCAAACTGAACCGGCTCACACTCGCGATACTCGGCAACGCTTCGCCGCGAAAACCCATCGTCGCAATCGCCGCCAGGTCCTCGGCTTTGACAATTTTGCTGGTCGCGTGACGCTCCAGACACAGCAACGCGTCATCGCGATTCATCCCCACGCCGTCATCGGTAACGCGCACAAGACTGCGTCCACCGGCTTGAATTTCCACCTGAATCCGCGTCGCCCCCGCATCGAGCGAGTTCTCCACGAGTTCCTTCACGATGCTCGCGGGCCGCTCAATCACTTCGCCGGCGGCGATTTGATTGGCGACCTGTTCAGGCAACAAACGAACGCGATTCATCAGCACGCAGAGTGAAGTGAGAAGGAAAACAAGTCAAAGCCGGAGCTAACCGAAACAGACAGAAGCACCGATTTTTTGACAGCACCAGGAAACGCTTCGAAATTACGGCCACACCCGCTTATTCCCGCCGATCCTCGTTTGTTGCTTGAAACTAAAACCGCTCTGCAGCCTGATCGTTGGACCTTAAAATCAGTCCTTTTTCAAAAGCCCAATTTGCGTCGTGCCGATTCGCGCCGCGCCTGCTGCAATCAACTCCCGCGCTGCTGCCGCATCTCGAATATTTCCCACCGCTTTGATCGCGATCTTCGGCTCTAACGCATCGCGCAACGCTTTGATGTCATCCACATCCACTCGCGCATCCGGCCAGAAATCTGTCCCCGTGGAAACCGACTTGATTCCCGAATCCGAAAGCTGTTCGCAAACCTTCACAATCTCCGCTCGCGTCAAAGCACGCGTTTCCAACACCGCACACACGTGTCGCTCATCCACTGCTTCCACCACGTCATGAATCTCGCGCAACATCGCCTTGGCAGTTCCGTTCTTGAGATGATCCAGATTCAGCACCAGCTCGATTTCCTGCGCGCCAAAATCAATCGCCACCTCCGCTTCATATCGCTTCACATCGCTATCCACCGTGCCCAGAGGAAAGCCAATCAGCGCCACGAGTTGCACCGGACTTTCTTCCAATCCGGCCGCCGCAAGCATCACGCGCGAACCGTTCACGCACAACGCCCGCGCGCCACGCTCCCGCACCGACGCACATAACGCGGCAAATTCCCGGGCCATCGCCACCGGTTTCCAAAAAGCAATCTCTGTTTTCGCGGCCAACTCCGCATCGGTCAATTGACTCATAACAAGCGCAGCAGTCTGCCGCTCGCATGGCGATTGGAAAGACAAAAGCTCGGCAACCGCGGAACTGCGCTCTACCGCACTGACCACGAACCGTCGCCGCAACCTCGTCAAACCACTCGGATTGGTCTTTCTTCGAAAAGTTGGATGGGCGCGCGCCGCCCCAAGCGGTTTCCCCAAGTCCGGCACGACCTATTAGGCGCACCATCAGGTGTCGCTCGCATCGAAGCTGGTGACCGGAACCACGACCGGCACAATCGGGAAACTCGCGCCCCGCGGCGCAAACCGACGAATCTGGAACAACCAGGAAAGGACCAAAACCGGAAAGCTTTTAAACAGTATATTGACCCGCCTCGCCACCAGCGCTGTTCCCAACCCTCAAAGGCCGTCCAGCGTCTTGTTAAGCCGTTGAGCAGGACTCTGAACCGATGATGCAGGTAAACGCCAAAGACGGCGAGCAGCGAAAAGCAGCTTGATGCCAATGGCAAAAATAAACACCGCGATGGCAACAAGAATCGGAATGTTATTCATGAACTCACGACTGCGTGAACGAAATCCATCGACCAACGGAATGACTGCACTGGCCACGACATACATACCAAGCAGCCCAACAAGAATAGCGCCGCTTCTCCGTAAGACGATTCGGGTTCTATTGCTCATAGCGGTGCAACGGCCTAACGCTCCAGCTCACCGTCGCCGGGCCAATGATGTCCGATTGTCAACCGAGACGCGATCCCGGCGTTCGGGGTGCCGGTTGATTGGACGCGGTCAGGATTTCCACAGGCATAACGAATACCAGACCAAAACCAGTGATGCCCACAAAAACGTGGACGCAAGGAAATAGACTGAACCTTTCGAAAGGTCGTTCCATGCGGTTTCCGCCCAGCCCGTATCTCCCACATAAGATCAGGAAGGCGTGAAACCAGAATGCCCCCGCCTGCCAGAGCGAGGCCTGTGTTCCAAAAATGGAAGAGGGCGAATAGATACGCTGCGGTGACAAGGACACCGCCGAAAGTCATAGGCGAATTGGCAAGACTCATGCGCGAAGATTCCCGGCGCAGCACGGCTCGCACTCGGTCGGTCGTCCCCCTCCAATCGAAGGAGGCGACCAAAACAATCCGCGCACAATGAGGCCAATCAGGTTCGCGCCGAGGAGCAGCATAATTACCCATGCAGCGATGGCCTTAACGATGCAGAACATGGTGGTGCGTGGTTATTTCGTCCAACGACAATATAGGTTATCCGAAGTTATTCCTGGACGGGACGCGACGATTGCAACCGCGACCTCACGCCGGGTTCGCTGCAGCGCCTGGTTAGCGAACCAACCGCGTCGGACGCGGGG
>CALAYC010000323.1 GCA_937894935.1 uncultured Verrucomicrobiota bacterium | reverse complement strand
CAGTGACGAACGCGCGGCGGAAATGTTGATTCAGGCAGCGTTGTGGCAAATCAAGTACGGGTTGCGACTGGTTGCGTGCGAAGAGAACGGCCCGCGTTGGAACATCGGTGCTTTCGAACGCACGGATTGGGAAGATGCCTTTCTCTCACTCGGCGTGCGCGTGCCGCCGTCGTTGACGCGTGAAAGCGGATTGCTCGATTGGCGGGCGGTGTTGGCGCGGTGTCTCGAACAGATTGGTGTCGGTAACCTGCCGGCGGATGTGCTGGGCAAGGTAGCCGCAGTGCCGCAGCGCGTGCGTCATGATGATTCACAGGCAATCTGGGACGTGTTGGATCGCGCGGCGGAAACCGTGATGCAACAGGTGCGCGAGAATGAACCGCAATTGTTCACTGAGTCGGGCGCGTTGAATTATCCGGTAGCGCGCAGTTTTCGGCGCTGGGCACGATTGTTTGATGAAGCGTCGCCGCAAATTTTGTCGCGCCTGGGCGTTTCTGCATTTACTGCGCTGCGACGCGTTGCGCCGGAATATTTCGGTTGGGGACCGACGCATCTCAAGCCGTGGGAACTGGAACAGGAGCACGGCAAATGGAAAGGCCCGCGCGGTCGCGCGTTGTTGCGAAGCGCGTATGCGTTTGCGTTATACGAAACCGGCCTGGGCGAGATCTGTGGCGAAAACGATCAGGTCATCTGGCGTTGTGATTTGAATCAATTTTCCAACTGGCTCGCGCAACGAGCGGAATTGGCAGAGAGCCCATACGGTTTTCTGTACGGACTCGCGAGTCGTCATGGGCTGACGCCGTTGTTGAATCGCGAGGTCACCCACACTGCGGCGATTTCGCTGTTGGCGGGCGTGAATCTGCATCAGGATTTGCCACGCATCGAAGGTTGTTGGGATTTGTGTTTGCGCAAAGCGCTTGAGCGACACGGCGGCCAACTCGAAGTGCGATTAGTGTTACCGGATTTCGTGCCGTTACCGTTGCGATTGCGTAAAGCTGTGCTTGCGCCGCTGGCCTACGGTTATTCGCACAAAGAAATTCGATTGGTGCGTGAATTTGATCTGCGCATGGCGCGCGAGAGTCATCGCAAGCTGGAAGAAATTCCCGGATGGTGGGACGACGAACGAATCATCGGCACGCCGTTGTATGACCTGGTGAATGATCAGGCCAATCCGGTGCGACAGCTTCTAAAGGAATTGAATCCGGAAGTCTGGCTGGAATCGCCAGCGCAGAAAGTGCGTTTCCGCGCGTTGCATCTGTTGCTGTCGCAACGAGCGACCATCCGGACGGAGCCAGGAACGGAGAAACTTTCATCAGAGGAAATCCGCCTGTTGCTGCGACTCGCGGTGGAAGGCGCGTTGACGCACACGAATGTGATGCAGGTTTCCGTGCCGGCGATTCGGCGGGGATTCGAGCGCATCCTTGCACGTGATGATACGCGAGAACTGCTCGACTCCCTGTTGCTGCATATCGGGACGGCGTACGAAACCGAAACCTGGGGACAGGTGCGGAAGTTTATCGTGCTCGATGTCATCAACGATCTGCTTGCGCTCACGGTGCGCTGTTCTTTGGCGCACGTGTTGAGCGGCGAATAATTCCGGATTGGCTAATCGAATCGGCAAGGGGGGTGTTACTTGTCCTCCGCTTCAAAGGTGGCAAGCACGGGGCGATGATCCGAGCCGATGCCCCAGTTGGGAATCACCGGAATGTAGCTTTCTGATTTCACCCATTCTTTGGCCATGCCCGGACTGAGCATCAGATAATCAATGCGCGAATAGGAATCTTCGACGCCGTAATAATGGGTCCAGGTATCGTTGCGCGGGAAATAATTTGGATTAACGGGATTCGGCAGATTGTCGCCGTTGCGAGTGGCCGGGCGGGTATCAACGAGTCTGGTGCGACCGCGACCGACAATTTCTTTAACGCCTTTCGTGTTGTAGGTGTCGTTGAAGTCGCCGAGGACGACGATGTTTGCTTCGGGATTTTGCGCGAGATGTTTGTCCACAATGCCGCGCAGAATTTTCGCTTCTTCAAATCGCAACTCGGCTTCGTCGGCGTCGGGAATAGGGCGACGCGATTTCAGATGCGCGGC
>CALAYC010000322.1 GCA_937894935.1 uncultured Verrucomicrobiota bacterium | reverse complement strand
ATGATGGGATAAATGTTCGCCGGCACGTACAACACCAATGCCGCCAGCGAGAGTGCGGCTGTGCATCCCAGAGTATCGCCGCGAGAGCGGGCGACAAGATAACGGCAGCGCGGGCATTCGGCTTTCGCGTGCGGTGGCAACGGAGCGATGCGTTGCAATAGCCCGCATGACGGACAGGAAATGACCGCAGCACTCATATTGATTTTTCTCTCCTGCGTTTGATCCATCGATCGAGGAAACTCACGACGCGCAGCGTTAACAACGCGAGAGCGGTTACGCCGACGGCGAGAAGCAGTTCTTCCACAGCGACACAGATTCCGATGGCCGCCGTAAACAACATCGTTGCGCCGGTGGTCAGGCCATTCACGGTTGAGCCCTGTTCGCGACGAATGATCGTGCCTGCGCCGAGGAACGCAACGCCGGCAACAATCGCTTCGATGAGACGCATCGGATCGACGCGCAGTAGTCCGTCGCCAAGGCTCGCAGCAAAACCTTTCACCAGCAGATTTCCGAGGATGACGAGCAATGCTGAACCGCCGGCTATCAACATGTGAGTGCGGATGCCCGCCGGTTTGTCGGCATATTCGCGTTCAAATCCGATAACGGCTCCCAATCCCATCGCGGCGGCAATCAGGCCGATGGTTCTGAGTTCAACTTCGAGTTCCATGACGTTGGTGCGGACTGCGAGAAAGCCTCTCTCAATCTTTCGTCGGGACGAAGAAATCAACAAGCGACCCGGCCCTGAAAATCAGTTCAGAATCGCCGCTGAGTCGAATTGAGCAATTTTCTGAGATGACTTTCTGATGTGCCGTTTCGATGCATCAAAGCCGCGTAATGAAAGGGCGTTGTGCGAGCGAGCGTGACTTGGCTTCGCAGCAAATTTTATCCGAACTGCGTTGTCGGGCAACTTCGTCAACCCGATGATGGTGGGCGCGCGATGTGGTGTTTCCGAAACTGAATCTGCTGAATTGGTATCTGGTTATGATTGGTGGTCTGATGGCGCTGCGCGCTGGCGATTACGGGCGTTGCTGGTGCTGGAACGATTCTGAAGCATCGTCGTGGCGATGACGATTGCGGTGGCGAAAGTGTTAATGGTCGTTCTGGTTTTCATGCAAGTGCGCTATAGTTCGAAGCTGACGTGGATTTTTGTGGCTGCGGGGTTTTTCTGTTTGGCCATTTTGTTGGCGTTGGCGATGAGCGACTACCTGACGCGCGAGGAAATCTGATGAAGAAAGAACGACGAACGAAAAAGAACACGTTGCCGACCAACGTCCAGAACCTCGCGTATGTGGAGCAATTGTACGCGGAAAGCCGCAATCATCCGGAATCGCTTCCCGTCGAGTGGCAGGAATTCTTCGCGCGCAACAATGGCGATGAACACGACGCGCAACTATCGCCATCGTTTCATGCGCGCAGTGTGTTCAATCCGTCGGAGCCGAAACGAACAGTAGATCGTAGCGTGCGACTCGATCCGTTGACGACGAGTTTAAGCGAGCGGTTGTATCGGCTTGTGCGCAATCATCGGCAACACGGGCACTTGATCGCGGCGATTGATCCATTGGCGCGACCGCGTCCCTGTCCCGCGGAATTGAAACTGGAGTTCTACGGTTTTAACGACGCTGAACTGGAGTTGGTCACCAATCTTCCGATGGTGCAATTCGATGAACCGCTTACCGTGCGAGAGATTTTTCAGCGCCTGCGCAATACCTATTGCCGATCGATCGGCGTGCAGTTCATGCACATTGATAATCTCAAAGCGCGGCAATGGTTGCAGCGGCGCATGGAGCGAACGCAGAACCGGATCGAGTTATCGCGACACGAACAATTGCGCATTCTCACGCGGCTCACGGACGCGGTGGTATTTGAGGAATTTCTGCGCAAGAAATTTCTCGGTGCGAAAACGTTTTCGCTCGAAGGCTGCGAAACGTTATTACCATTGCTCGATCTCGCGGTGGAGAAAGCCGGTAATCAAGGTGTTCGTAAAATCATTATCGGCATGGGGCATCGTGGGCGGCTCAATGTGCTGGCGCATATCGTCGGCAAACCGGCGTGTGATATTTTTCGCGAATTTGCCGATGCTGAACCGGAATTGTGGCAAGGGCGCGGCGATGTGAAATATCACCTCGGTCACAGTGGCAAATGGGTTACTGCGGCCGGACGCGAGATTCATCTTTCGCTGTGTTTCAATCCGAGTCATCTGGAGTTTGTTGATCCGGTGGTGCTCGGGCGGGTGCGCGCGCATCAGGATCGAAACGAAGATGCGGAGCGGCGCGAGACATTGGGATTGATTATTCACGGTGATGCGGCGTTTGCGGGCGAAGGCGTAGTGCAGGAAACGTTGAATCTCAGCAAACTTCCCGGCTACGCGGTAGGCGGCGCGTTGCATGTGATTGTGAATAATCAGATCGGTTTTACCACGCCACCGGAGCAGGGACGTTCGACCACGTATGCGACGGATGTGGCGCGGATGTTGGCGGCGCCGGTTTTTCATGTGAACGGCGAAGATCCGGAAGCCGTGGCGCAGGTGGTGCAATTGGCGATGGATTACCGACGGGAATTTCATTCCGACGTGTTCATCGACATGTATGGCTATCGTCGGCTCGGTCACAACGAAACGGATGAACCGACCTTCACGCAACCGTTACTATATCGGGCGATAGATGATCGTCCCAGCGTGCGCGACGCCTATCTGGAACATCTGCTCAAGCATCAGAACATTTCGCGCGAAGAAGCCGACGAAATCGCGCAACAACGCCAGGAGAAACTTGAAGCCGAATTGAAAACAGCGCGCGGCGCAGCCTGTCAGCCGCCGCGCGTCAACCGGACTTGTTGGGACGCCTATCGTGGCGGTCCGGAGCCGCAGGATGAACCGGATACCGGTGTGCCGCGTGAGCGTTTGAGCGAGTTGTTGAAACAATTGGCTACCGTGCCATCGCGATTTCACGTGCATCCGAAGTTGGAACGATTTTTACAAGCGCGATGCGACATGGCGGAAGGCATACATCCGCTCGATTGGGCGGCGGCGGAAGCGCTCGCGTTGGCGAGTCTGGCAGCAGATGGCATACGCATTCGATTGACAGGACAGGACACCGGTCGCGGCACGTTCAGTCAGCGGCACGCCGTGTTGCATGATCAAAAGGAAGGTTTCACCTACGTGCCGCTGCAACATTTGAGCGACGACCAAGCGCCGGTGGACATTTACAACAGTCCGCTGTCTGAAGCCGGTGCGCTCGGTTTTGAATACGGTTACAGCCTTGATGCACCGGATGCGCTCGTGTTGTGGGAAGCGCAGTTTGGCGACTTCGTAAATGCGGCGCAGGTGATTCTCGATCAATTCATCAGCAGCGCGGAAGACAAGTGGCGACGGCTTTCGGGTTTGGTGCTGTTGTTGCCGCACGGATTCGAAGGCATGGGGCCGGAACATTCCAGCGCGCGCCTGGAACGGTTTCTCACATTGGCGGCGGAGGACAATCTGCAAATCGTTCAACCCACCACGCCGGCGCAGTATTTTCACGTGTTGCGGCGGCAATCGGTCCGCAAATGGCTCAAACCGCTCGTCGTGCTCACGCCGAAAAGTCTGTTGCGCCATTCGCAGGTGGTTTCTTCGCTGGACGAATGCGCGAGCGGGAGGTTTCAACGCGTGCTGCCGGATGAGATGGATTTGCGACAGGCGAAACGCGTGTTGCTGTGCAGCGGGAAAATTTATTTCGAACTGCTGGCGTATCGCGCGGAACAGAAGCGGTCGGATGTGGCGATTATTCGATTGGAACAGTTATATCCGCTGCGAATGGAATTAATCGAAAACATCTTGAGTTCCTGTGCGGACGGAACGCCCGTGGTGTGGGTGCAGGAAGAACCGGCGAACATGGGGGCGTGGCGTTATCTTCATGATCGGTTCGGCAAAAAATTGTTGGGACGTTTTCCGTTCGCACTGGTGAGTCGGTCGGAATCAGCGAGTCCGGCGACGGGTTCGGCAGGAGCGCACAAACTGGAACAGGCGCAAATCATCGCCCGCGCGTTTGGCGATCGCGAGCCTGACCGCAACGTCGTGATGCCGCAAACGCAGCAGGCGACCGCGGCGAAGAATTCGGGAGAGCAGGACAGCGAATAAAAACCGGAAGGACGATCGTTTATGGCAACTGAAATTAAAATTCCTCAGGTCGGCGAATCCATCACCGAAGTGCAGATCAGCGAATGGCTGAAGGCGGAGGGCGATCCGGTGCAGACCGATGAAGCGGTAGCGGTGATTGATTCGGAGAAAACCACATTCGATCTGTCCGCACCGGAAGGCGGGCGATTAACGAAAATTCTCCATCAGGCGGGTGAAACGGTTAAAGTCGGCGAAGCTGTGGCGCAGATTGAAGCGACTCAAGCGAGCGAGGAAACAAAACCGTCGCCCGAAAACCCGAAGGCGGAACGAAAGAACAAAGCTGAATCAGAAGCGAAATCCGAGGAGCAATCTGTCGCATCGAAATCTCAACCAGCAGCAAAGGAAACCGCTTCTGAAACTGAAACAAAAAGAACTGCTGGAGCGGAAGAAAAGCGACCTGCAAGTGAAGCGCGAAGCGAAGCGGTGGACGACGGCGAAGCGGCGCGTGAGGAGGAATTGAAAACGCCGAAGCAACGGGAGTTGCCTGAACGCGAGGAATCCGAAGTCGCGACTGAAGCGGAATCCACTGCGTCGTCTTCCGATGAGCGCGATGAAGAGGTTGTTCCGATGACGATGTTGCGGCGGACGGTGGCACGGCGGTTGGTGGAAGCGCAGCAGACGATGGCGATGTTGACGACGTTCAACGAAGTGGACATGTCGGCGGCGCAAGCATTGCGAAAGGAGTTTGGCGAGAAGTTTGAGAAGCGGCATCAGGTGCGGCTGGGATTGATGTCGTTTTTTGTGAAAGCGACGATTGATGCGTTGAAACAGTTTCCGAAGCTTAACGCGGAAATTCGCGAGACGGATATCGTGTATCGAAATTATTTCGACGTCGGCGTGGCGATTTCGACTGACCGCGGGTTGGTTGTGCCGGTGTTGCGTCGAGCGGAGCGGATGAGCTTTGCCGAAGTGGAAAAAAGTATTGCTGCGTTTGCGCAACGTGCGCGCGAAGGAAAATTAAAACCTGCCGATCTGGAAGGTGGCACATTCACGATTACAAACGGCGGCGTTTTTGGTTCGCTTCTTTCCACGCCAATCATCAATCCGCCGCAAACGGGCATTCTCGGTATGCACACCATTCAAGAGCGACCGGTTGCGGTGAACGGTCAAGTGGTCATACGCCCGATGATGTACGTGGCGTTGAGTTATGATCATCGGCTCGTGGATGGGCGGGAGGCGGTGTTATTTTTGCGTCGCATCAAGGAGGCGATTGAAAATCCTGCACGCATGTTGATCGAAATCTGAAGCGCAACCGCAGAGAAGTAATTGAATGGAAGCAGCCAAGGGGAAACGCCGGAAAATACTGCGATTTATCGCGATCGGATTGCTTGCGCTGATCGTTCTGGTGGTCGCGTTGCCGTTGTGGTTGCCGTGGGTGTTGCGCCCGGTGCTGAACCGATTCGGGATTCAATACGATTCTTACGATCGACAGGGCTATTCGCGTTTCGCCGTCGAGGGAATTTCCGGTCAGTGGGGTGGCACGAAATTGAAAGTCGAGCGCGTGGCGGGAGCGTTACCGTTTGTCTGGTGGCGACAGGGTGAAGCAGCGCGTACGAATGAGACGCCGTTGTTGAGAATCGTTGGAGTGGAACTGGCGTTCGGCGGAAAAACTTCCGGAAGCGATTCGAATCAACCTGGCTCGTTTCATCGGGTCATGACCCAAGTGATGCAAACGACGGAAATGCTGAAGCGCACGTTGCCGACGACAGAGTTGACCAATGCGCGCGTGGTTTTGGGAACGAACGCGGTGGAAATCTCGTATGCAAAATGGCGAGCGGGCCGATTGAACGCGGTGCTGGATGCGCCAAAGTCGGAAGGGGAAGTGCAGGTGCAATGGGATGTCAGCGCGACCAATGTGATGCAACTCACGGCGGACTGGGCGGCATTCAACACTTCGCTGAAGGCGCAAGTCGTGCAGGAGCAAGCGGGCTGGCAATT
>CALAYC010000321.1 GCA_937894935.1 uncultured Verrucomicrobiota bacterium | reverse complement strand
CAGGGGGACATTTTCATCGAGTCAGAAAGGGGACATTCTCAAAGAGTCAGGACAGTGTTGCGTTGTTATATGACGCCAGATGTTTTTCGGGACGCCGATCAGGGCATCAGCCAGTGAACGGAAACAAAAAGAGCGTGAGCGGTATAGTCATTGATGCCGCCGGTGCTGGGTTCATCATAATGATAAAACCCATATTGCAGCTTCGTCGTGAGATGTTCGGAGTGACGCGTCGTTAATCCGCCGTGCATACCGTGACGTTCGTAGCGCGTACCGACAGCGAGGCCGTCGAGCAGGAGATTCTGACGATAATTCGCGGTGGAGAAAGTGTAGCCGATGGTGAAGTCCGTTTTCGCGGTGAGAACAAATCGGCTATTGCCGAGAAAGCTCCACGTCGAGCCGCGATCCGGAGCAACTGCGGTGGGATTTTCATGAAACGCAATGCTTCGCGTGTCGTGATAAGAAACCGTTCCAAACGCATGCCAGCGGCGTGTGGGTGTAACGGTGATGTTCAAACTGAAAATGTGCGCGTCATAATTTCCGGTCAACGTTCGACCGCCGGGTGAACCGTCGCCGGGATCAAGCAACGAAAGCGGCTCAGTGGTGGTGCGAAAATCGGTGGCGATGAGACGATGCGTGAAAGTGGATTTAATCCAATTGGCGGGACGGATCGTGAGGCGCGAGACGATTTCATGCGTTGTTTGTTCACGTTTGGCGATGAATGTCGGATAGCCGGTGATATCAGCGGGAGCATCGTTTTCAAAACCATCGTCGTAATCCACGGTTTTGTCCCGCCAACGATAGTGCGAACCGAATTTCAACCAACTGGTCGGTGAAGTGTCGAATCCCACGCGCACGTCGGTGGCAAACGTGTCGGCTTCGGTGTTGCGATTAAACGCGGCGAGCGACAGAACATTTTCCACGTGACGAAGCTGTTCCTGTTGCAGTCGCGCTTCGGCAAAGAGCGTGGTGAACGGAATGCGATTCAAACGCAGCGCAACGGTTTCTTCCACCGTAGCGCGTTTGATATCAGTGATGCCACTCAGCGGATTGACAAGGTCCGGTACGTTAAACGGCGGTCCATTGAAAGGCGGGGCGATGAAATCCGTTTGTGTCCCTTCGATCGTGCCGTTCTGTTCAGTTACCTCGCCTTGCACGCCGAAATTGAGCGTGCTCTGCTGCCACGGGCCGAGCAGGAGATTCAAATTTCCGACATGCGATTCGCGTTCGAGAACGATGCGTTGACTGCGCCATTCGCTGCGTTGAATGAAATCGCTGACTGGTGCGCCGCCGGGATTGAATTGATCGAGACTGAAATCCGCGTCGGCGGAAAGATGACTGTAGAGATATCCGCCGGAAGCGTACAGCCAATCGCGAAACGCACGTTCGACGCGGAACGTGTTCGCGCCTTGAAACAATTTCCAACTTTCGCGCACGTCATCGCGGATGAGAGCTGTTGGGGTGGTGATGGTGTAACGGGAAATGTTTTCGCGGCGTGTATTTAGTTCAGTCCATTCACCCCGAAAGCTGTCTGAAAACTGCCAGCCGGCGATGTCGTGGGTCAGCTCGACTTTGACGATGTGCGTACGTTCGTTAATGGATTTGGTATTCGGAAAAATAGCTCGCGATTCAGCACCTTCAGTCACCGCGCCCCATTGCAGCGTGGATTTGTCGCCGTGACGAAATTGATATTCGTAGCCGATGATGACGCGCGGCCAATCCGGAATCGTAAGACCGAAGTCCGCCCCGGCACGACCGATGTCGTGGTGCAAATCGCGATTCAAACTGAAGGCTGGTTGCGAAAAGAGCGGAAAATAACCGCCGGTGTCTGCGTAATACTCGCGAAACTGCTCGAAGCCGAGGCGCATGAAACCGAGTGCGGTTTTATCCACGAGCAGCAGCACGCGATAATCGTCTGTGAGTGCATGTCCGGAGAGGCTAAAAGTGGATTCGGGCGAAAGTGATTCAGTGAGCGAAAAAGATTCGACGCCGACGCGCCAACCTTCGCGTTGGCCGAAATGTTCCGCGAACTGGCGCGCATTTCCGGAGACGGCAGTGATTTGAACGGCAGGAGATAGCGACGCGCTGACGGTTTGTTGTTCTTTGCCCCACCAGGCGCCTTGATCAATCCATGCGCGCAGCAGACCGACTTGTTCTGCGGTCAATGGTTCACCTTCCGGAGGCATGACGGATGCGGGATCGAGTTGCGCGATGAGATGAATCAAATAGGAATTCGTGCTGTCGCCCGGAATCAGAGCCGCGCCGCTATCGCCACCGCGCCAGGCTGACGCCGCGTTATCGAGTCGGAATCCGCCCTTGGGCCGATGCGGTCCGTGACATTGAAAACAGCGCTGTTCAAAAATCGGTTTGATGTCGGCATGGAAATCAATCACGCGATTCGCTGCGGGAGGCAATTGGTTTAAGTCGAGGTCTTGAGCGTGAATCGGAAGATTGTTTGTCCCAACGACGAATCCGCACGCCATCATGGCGATGGAGCGGAAGATGCGTTTGGGGCAGGGCGGCATGGGAAATTCAATAAAGATGCTTTGGATTGAAATTCGAACCATGCACGGCGGTGTGACAGCCAGCGCTCCAACAACCGCCGAGTTTCAGTTTGTCCGTGTGATCTTCGTCGCCGATGAGGATCTGGCCTACACCGCCGAGTGAACCCTGAGTTTGTGCGTGGCATTTCAGACAAAGGTTGTTGTCGCGTTCAATCAGCAGCTTCGCATTGATTGATCCATGCGGTGTGTGACACACGACGCAACCTTCGCGGAGTGCTTCATGTTCGAAGACAAAAGGCCTGGCCTGTTCGCGATGACATTGCATGCAGGATTCGTTCAAGCGCGACATCGCCAGGCCGCCGCTCGGCTTTGTGATGTCCGAGCCGTGCGGATCGTGGCATTGTACGCAATTCATTTTCTTTTCGAGGACCGGATGACGATGTGGAAGGTTGAACTCGGCGTGAGTTTCCAGATGGCATTTGAAGCAAGCCGCCGAGTCTTTGCCGGGATTGAGAATAAATTTGTTGCGTCCGCCGCCGGCAGCAATGTGCAAACTGCCTGGGCCATGACAGGCTTCGCAACCGCTCGGCCCGGCTTTTGCGTTGGGAACGAAATGAAGTCGCGCGTGGGCGCTGGCGGGAAATTGTTGAACGTAATTCGGGTGACAGGCAAAGCAGGCCTGATTGCCGACAAGTCGCGCGCCGGGAATTTCAGCGGGAACAACGATGCTGCGCGGGAAAGTGGAGCAGGAGTTCAACAGAGCCAGCGGCGTAATCGCGATGAGCATTCCGATGAATGCTGCCATGCGACGGAGCGGTGTGGGGTGCAATGCGGAGATTGGCAGACGCATGCAGAGGCGCGGCAATCAAACGTGGCGAACTCGCTTGGGCCAATACGTACTGCGCCAACCCGTCACGCGCAGCCTGATGATGTGGTGACACGACGAGCGTCGCACGGACATGGTCGCAATCCAGCGATGGGTCCATTGGCTGAGCGCGGAGCGGCAGCGAGGAGTGGGCTGGTGTTCCTTCATGCCGGTATGAGGCGCGGGTGACGCATTTGGTTCCCGAGGGATATGCGTCAATTCGACGAAAGGTGAGGTGTAGAGCGGGGCGGAAACGAATTGGAGCAATTGAGTCCAGGCCGAAAAGCTGCCATTCCCGGGCGTGAACAGGTTTGACTCATCAAAATGCGACACCTAAATTGAACGCGCATGTTGGCTGTTGAATCTAAAGTCGCTGCCGCTCCGCTTGGCGCGAATGCCAGGGGCGAATCACCTTCCTGGAAGCAGATTGTTGAACCGGTTGAGCCTTTCCTCGACGCGGTGTCTCGTCGTTTAGCGGAACAGGTCAACGCCTTTGACCCCGCGCTGGCGCAATATGCTGAATACGCGCTCACCGGTAACGGCAAGCAACTGCGGCCTACGCTTGTCGCTCTCGCAGCCAATGCGCTGGGGAAAGTGAATGATTCCCATGTCACGGTCGCAGCCATCATTGAAATGGTACATCTCGCGACGCTGGTCCATGACGACGTGATGGATGAGGCGGAAATTCGGCGCGGACGCCTGACGCTTGCGGCGAATTGGGGAAATGAAATCGCGGTGTTGTTTGGCGATTGCCTCTTTGCGCACGCCCTCAAAATGGCGGCGAGTTTTCCGACGCCGGAGATTTGTCGCGCGGTTGCATCGGCAACCAACACGGTTTGCTCAGGAGAAATTTTGCAGACGCGGCATCGGCGGAATTTTGAATTGTCGCAGAAAGAATATTTCCGCGTGTTAGAAATGAAGACCGCGGAGTTGTTCGCGTTGTCGTGCGATTTGGCGGCAGTGCTCGGAAATGCGACCGCGCCGCAGCGCGCGGCATTGCGGGAGTTTGGTTTGGCGTTCGGAACGGCCTATCAGATTTACGACGATTGCGTGGATTTATTCGGCACGGAAAAAAATGCCGGCAAATCGCTCGGGACAGATCTCGCCAACGGCAAGTTGACGTATCCGGTCTTGTTGGTCTGGGAACGGGCGAATGCGGCGGAACGCGCGGCGCTGGAGGAACTGGTGCGGGATTGGCAACCGGGTTCATTCGCACGCGTGAACGAGTGGTTGGCGCGCTATGACACGCTGAAGCCGACCGTGGTTTTAATTGAACGTTATCTGGCACAGGCGCGTCAAAGCCTGCGGTCGCTGCCGGAAACTTCTGGGCGCACGGGTTTGTTGGGCGTGACGGAGTTTCTGGCACAACAAACGGCCGTGTTGTCAGAATGATCGCAATTCCCTTTAACATGACCGAACCGCAAGCGGACTCAGGGACAGGAGCCCGAACCAACTTGGAGTCCGGAACAACACCCGCGACATCCAATCGCGCGGAAGAAGATCAAATCGTCCGGCGTGCGCAGAAGGGTGATCTCGGCGCTTATGACGAATTGGTTCGGCGTTATCAGGAGCGGATTTACGCGACGATCTATCACATGACGTCCAATCACGAGGACGCCAACGATCTCGCGCAGGAAGCGTTTATCAAAGCATATCAGGCCCTCAAATCCTTCAAAGGCGGCTCCAGTTTTTACACCTGGGTTTATCGTATCGCGGTCAACAAAACGATTAACTTCCTCAAACAACGGAAGAACCGCAGTGGTTTGAGTTTGAATGATCTGGATTTTAACGCAGAGAAAGATCCGGATCTGGTGGCATTGATTTCGGATAAAACGCCACGTCGCGACGTGGCGCTGGGTGAGTTGCAAAAAAAGTTGAACGAGGCGATGCAAAAGCTGTCAGAACAGCACAGACTCGTGGTTACTCTGCACGACGTGCAAGGGTTGCCGCACGAGGAAATCGCCGAGATTATGCAATGCAATGTCGGCACCGTGCGGTCGAGGTTGTTTTATGCGCGGCAGCAGTTGCAAGGATACCTGGCGGATTATTTGAAGTAGCGAGCAAACCGAACCTTGAGTTGAACCACAGTTGAGTTGTTGGCCTATGAACGCCGAAGATCAAGAATTTGCGAAGTTGCAACGCCTGCTCAAACTCAAGCGTCACGAGCAACCGCCGCCCCGCTACTTCAATGAGTTTTCCAGCCGGGTCACAGCGCGCCTTCGTGCGGGCGACCGTGGCAACAAACACGAAACCGACGAATCCTCAGCTCCGGTCTGGTTGCAACGACTCTGGCGGGCTTTGGAAGCAAAACCAGCGGCATCAGGAGTATTCGCAGCCGGTGTGTGCGGACTCGTGCTGGTGGGAATCATGATGACGGATTCGCCCACCGGAGTAGCAACGGAACCGCCACTGTTTGGTGTCACTCAGGCTTCTCCGACAACCGCGCCGATCAGCGGTAACACTGAATATTCGAGCGAAATTTTTTCTCCGACCGTGGCAACGACTTCATTAGCGAACGATACCAATCCGACGTTGCCTTCGTTGTTCACAGCGCCGACACTTCAGACTGTGCCGGTGAGCGGAACGCCTCTTCCGAGGTAAGCTGATTGATTTTCATCATGTTAAGGCGCGGCAAACCACTGCGCCTTTTTCTTTGGGGTGAAGTCCTGGCAGCACCGTAAGTTCAGTTACGGAGTAATCACGACGCGCACGTCTTCGTGGAAACGTTGCAAGCGATCCAAAGCTTCATTCACCGCATCGGCATCGAGTGGAATTGTGCGGCTGATGGCGTAAGAAAGGTCGAGTGCGCCGCTGCGGGCAAATTCAAGAAGGCTGGGCAGTTCGGAGGCGAGATGGTCGGAAACGCCAATGATTTCTGCTTCTTTGTTGATGATTTCGTGATAAGGGGCGACGTCGAACGTCTGGTCCATGATGCCGACGAGAGCGGCACGACCATGAATGGCAAGTGAGCGGACGGCTTGTTGCATGGTCAAAGGAAGTCCGATGAGTTCGAGCGCGACATCGACGCCGCGACCGTCGGTCAGGCGTTGAATTTCTGCAACGGGATCGGTGACACCGGCGTTAACGGGAATTGCGCCGAGCTGTTCAGCGAGTTCGAGTTTGCGGCGATTGATATCTACCGCAAAGACGGCGGCAGGTTCAAAACCGTGTGCCAGTTGGATCGCCGACGTGCCGAGGCCGCCGACGCCGAAAATCGCAATCGTTTCACCGGGTTGCAGTCGGGCCTTGGCCAGCGCATGCAACGAAGTGGCCGAGGAACACATCATGACGGCGCCGTGCACGAAGGAGATTTCGTCAGGCAACTTGAACACGCTGCGCGCGGGCATAACCAGAAATTCCGCATATCCGCCGTCGCGATATTTACCGATCATTTCCGCGGAGCGGCAGAATTGTTCATCGCCACCGGCACACCATTCGCATGAACCACAGGTCGCGAGGTAATGCACGCAGACGCGGTCGCCGGTTTCAAGACCGGTGACGTCACGACCGATTTGTTCCACGACTCCTGCGACTTCGTGACCGAGAGTGAGGGGCAGGGGATGAACGCGCGATTTGCCGGCGCGATAATGGACATCGGAATGACAGATGCCCGCGGCTTTCACGCGAATTAAAACATCGTGCGCACCGGGCTGAGGAACGGGAACGTCGTGGATTTCCAGAGGGCGACCTTGCTGCACAAGGCGGATGGCTTTCATCGCCCTCAGAGTGAAGCGGAAGAGGAATGGTGGCGAGTGGAAAATGGATCAGACGTTGCCACAAAAAAGCGGCTCAAGTAGATGCTTGAGCCGCTGAACAAAGATACGGTTGCTTTAGCTTTTCTCGACTTTTTCACCGGCGGCTTTCCATCCGGAGATACCAGCGGACATGTGTTTCACATTGGTGTAACCGAGTTTGGCCGCAGCTTCGGCCGCTTTCTTGTAAGCTTTACACTTCGGGCTACCGCAATAGGCAATAATCGGAGTGCTCTTATCGGCCGGAAGCGCGGCGGCGAGATTATCTTTTACCGCATCGTAGTTGATCGCGCCCGGGACGCGGCCTTTGTTATACGACTCGGTCCCGTTCACATCAATGATGACGGCCTTCTTGGATTCGGCCAACGCTTTGACTTCACTGATGCTGGCATCGGGGAATTCCGCGGCGAGCGCCGAAAAAGCGAAAGCTGCCGCGACGAGACTCAGGAGTATCTTTTTCATAGGTTGTTAAATGTTACGGATTGAGGCCGTCACGGTTGTGCTGACGGTGTTGGCCTCATGCGACACCGGCAACAATTCGATAACTCACTTACCATAGCATGACAGTCGAACGGAAAAATAATTCAAATTAACCTCGATTATGGCGCTGACGACGGCGGGCGAACTTTGCCGGTTGCGATTCGATAAAGGGCCAGTTCAGCGGCTTCGCGAACTTCCGGAGCAGGATCGTGTAATGCGTTGGTAAACAGTGTTAAAGCGAATTCGTTGGTCAATCGAGAACGGCTCAAGGCCAGGACGGCGAGACGACGGGTTCCAGGGGCGTTGGTTGAAATTGCCAGATGCGAACTGAAGTAGCCTCCCGGTGACAAAACGATGATGGAACGAAACGCGGAGTTGCGCAGTTCGGGATCGGAATTGGTGACCGCGAGGGCAGTGGCCAGCGGAAGAGCGGGGCGACCGATGCGACTCAGGGAATAAAACGCCGAGCCACGCACTGCGTCGTTTGTGTCGGTAGCGGCTCGAATCAGCGCGAGTGTGGCGGGCAAGGCGTTGGTGCGAGCTTCGCCGAGCGCATAAACCGCAGCATGTCGAAGATTCAGATTTTCATTCGTGGTGAGCGGAATCAGCGCAGCAACGGCTTCAGGCCCGAGTCGGCCAATCGTTTGAGCGGCAGTCCAACGAACCTGCGAATCGGCCAACGCAGTCAACAGTTCCGGCAAAGCTGTGACCGCGTTGGTTTCGAGCAGACCAAGGGCTCGAATTGCACCGAGACGATATTCGATGGTGCGACCGGGTTGGAGTTTGCGATAGAGATAGGCGCGCGGTTTGGCGGGAATCCGCCGCGCATGTTTGAGAAATGGTTTTTCGTAGAACGGAGCGCGTTCGTTAATGAGTGTTCGCAGGACCGGAACGGCGTTTGAACCGAGATTTTTAAAAACGACGGCAGCTGCATTGGTCCCGCGCGGTTCATAATTCGCGTTGAGATACGCGGCCCAATCGCGAAGGGTGCGGCCGTCATAGATGGCACGGCGGTCGGCGCTACGATTCCAGATGATTGCTGCTGCGACCGCCACCACAACGACCAATCCGGCGATGGGCAGATAGCGTTTCAATCAGGACGACGATAGCACAGGGGCAGCGACGGTGTGGCCGTTCACTTTAGCGGCCCTGGCAGCCGTGCGCTCCACGAGTTGGCGGTACGTGGCCAGCGCTAGCAACGGCCAGGCGTTGCGGTACATGTCGTACTTCAGATAGAAGACTTTCGGGAAACCCGTGCCGGTGGTTTCGTGTTCCGTCCACGAACCGTCGGCGTTCTGCGTGTTGATTAAATACTCAATGCCACGACGCAGACTCGGCGAATGCGGATCACCGAACGTACACAGCCCCATGATCGCCCAAGCGGTTTGCGACGCGGTGCTCGGGCCTTGGCCTTTGAAGACCGGATCGTCGTAGGTATTGCAACGTTCGCCCCAGCCGCCATCGGCGTGTTGCACGCTTTCGAGCCAGCGACGCGCGCGTTGCAGCCACGGCTGATTCATATCGATGTTCAGAGCGCGAATGCCACGCAGCACCTGCCATGTGCCGTAAATGTAATTCACGCCCCAGCGACCGTACCAAGAACCATCCTCTTCCTGTTGGGAACGAATGTAATTCAACGCAGCAACGATCTGCGGATGATTCACGTCCCATTTTTCATAGCCGAGCAATTCCAGAATGCGCGCTGTGATGTCGGCGCATTCCGGGTCGAGCATGGCGTTGTGGTCGGCGAACGGAACTTTCTCGAGAATGTTTTTCGTGCAGTCTTTATCGAAGGCCGCCCAACCGCCGTCCTTGCATTGGAACGTCATCATCCACTTCAGACCGCGGGCAAAACATTCATCGCGACGCTTGGGATTATCAGTTGGAATTTTCCGCAACGCGAGCAACACCATCGCAGTGTCGTCAACATCGGGATTCCATTCGTTGCGATATTCAAAGACCCAACCGCTCGGTTCGACTTTAGCAGGATTCTTGTGAATCCAATCGCCGCGGCGACGAATTTCTTTGTCCATCAACCATTCAGCAGCGCGTTTTAACTGCGGATTATCGGCGGGCACTCCAGATTCGCGGAGACAAATGGAAACAATCGCGGTGTCCCAAACCGGTGAGAAACAGGGTTCGATGCGGACGCTATCGTCGGTTTCGTGCTCGAGACGTTTCAGTTCTTTTTCCGCGCGAACAACCTGAGGATGATCGTCCGGATAACCAAGTGCTTTAAGCGCGATGAGCGAATTGAGCATCGCGGGGAAAATCGCCGCCAGACCGTCGCTGCCTTCGAAGCGTTCGAGCATCCATTGTTCGCATTTACGCAACGCGAGTTTGCGGAATGGATGAATGCCGTGTTGGGCAAAAACTTCAGCGAATTTGTGCAGGCGATCGAGCCAAAGGAAAAAGTTGCGCCACGAGATGCGATCCGGATCCGGCGGCAACGCGAGGTCGCGTTCATGAAAGCCATGCGGATAAAGTTCGTCGAGCGTAACGTTGTTCCTGGGGCGACGCGTCGGTTTGAAATGGTTGATGATCGCAAGCGGGACGAGCATGGCGCGCGACCAGTTGCTCATTTCCCAGAAGTTGACGTGAAACCATTTGCCGATGAGCAATACCTCGCAAGGGATCGTCGGAACGTATTTCCACGGGAACAATCCGAGCAGCGCGAGATACAGCTTTGAGAACGTATTCATGCGCGGCACGCCGCCGAGACTGTTGGCGACTTCACGCGCTTTCAACATGCGCGGGTCGGTGACGGGAACGCCAGCGAGCTTCAACGCGAGATACGCTTTGATAGTGGCGTTCACTTCGGCCGGACCGCCGTAGTAAATATTCCAGCCGCCATCGGGCAGTTGCAGGTTGAAGATGTGATTGACGGCTTTACGCTGCCACTCCGGATCGACTTTGCCGTTCCAATGATGATAGGCGACGGTGTCTGAAACCAACGTGGAATCCACGATCAGTTCTCCCACCCAATAGCCTTCCGGGTTTTGGTTGCTTAGCAGATAATCCTGCGACCGGGCCACGGCGGTATCGAATTCCGGCCACGTTGGCGTGGTCGGGGCGGCAGTGTGAATCTCTCTTGTTGATGACGTTTCAGGCGAAACTAACACGCGGTTACTCTCCATTTTCGTGATGCGGCTGTAAAGGTGATAATCACATGTGAAAATCAGCGTTACGACGGGCCGGACTACGAACTGGCGCTACGATAATGTCGCACGGAGGAGCGCCAGATCCATTCAGATGCCAGCGCGCAGATAATGGCCATGCCGACCAGCAGCCAGATCAGCGGACTGGACAATCGTTCGGTCAACAAACGCACGGGTACATTCGAGATCAGCAACACCGGGAAAACAAACGTGAAAATATTGCGGAATATTCCGCGCCGCGGAAACGCTTCATCCGGCATGCGCGCAATGTTGAACAGGTTGTAATAACCGAAAACGATGCCTTGTGCGCGCACGGTCCAAAAACTCACGGTTGCCAGCGAAAACATCAAACAGTAGTGAATGCAAATTCCCAACAGACAGCACGCGCCAAATCCCAGCAGCATCGGTAGCGAAGGCGAGAGTCCAAGTTTGCCAGCGGCATAAAACATCACGACGAGAGCGAATGCGCCGTTGACGAGACCACCGAGATCCAGTTGGCGCAGTGAAAGCAGAAAGCGCGTATTGACCGGAAGCATGAGAAGGAAATCGAGTTTTCCGTTGCGAACGAGTTCCGAGAGATTGGTGCAGTTGATGAGGAAAAAGGTTTGAAACACCTGTTGAATAAAATGGCTCGTGCCGACCAGCAACACGACTTGCCATTTGGTCCAGGTGCCGATGGCTTCTGTGTGAAGATAGAGCACAGCGATAAACGCCAATTGCAGCGCAAACCATGCGACTTCGACAACAATCCATAGCAGGAAATTGCCTTTGAACATCATTTCGCGCGTCACGGAATTTTTCAGCAGCGCGAGATAAATGGTCGCATATCGCCGCAGGCGCGAAATCGCGGTCGGCGATTGTGAAGATGAATGGCGTTGCGTGGCGTTCATGGTTTTCATCCTCCAGCAGCAGCATATTTTTTTATGCCGCGATACCACGCAAAGCGAGCGAGAAAATACGCCGCAACGACCCAGCCGGATTGAATCATCAGGCTGGTGATGATTTCCGAGCCGGAAATTTTACCGAGGTAAATCGCCACCGGCAGATAAAGCTGATAAGGGAAAGGCGTGAAAGTCATCAGGAATTGCTGCACGGCTTCCGGTAACACATCGAGCGGGAACATGTGTCCGCTGGCGATGTATTCAAAGGCGTAGAGAATGAAGACGAAGGTGGAAATTTCCATCAGCCAGAACGCCAGCATCGCCATCGTGTACGACAGGAAAAATTGCAACATCGCAGTCAGGACAACCGACAGAAGAAAAAATCCGAACGTCGTGAAGTCGGCAGGAAAAATGAAATAGTTGTGCAGGCAAAGCACAACGACGGTGATGGGAATGGCGGCAACGCTGAGATAGGTCGCGCGACCGGATAAAAACAGGCAGAAACGAAACCACAGGTAGTCCACCGGTTTCATGAGAAATTGGCTGATGTTGCCGTCTTTGATGTCGGCTGCGATTTGCCAATCGTCTTCATTCACTGCCGTGAGCGCATCCACGATGGTGACGATCAGATAATAAGTCGTCATTTCCATCACCGTGAAAGTGGCCACTTCTGCGCCCGTTCCTTTATCTGCGTAGATGGTTCGCCACAGCAACAGCATTGCGGTAAGCGGAATGAAGCCGAAAAGCGTGCGCGCGAGGAAATTGAATCGGTAGGTCAGATTGTTCTGCACTCCGATGCCAATGACATGCCAGTATTTTCTCATGTCGCGAACGTTTGGTCAGGTTAGGCGCCGACCACAACGGTGGAAATAACGATTTACGAAGGTGACTGCGAAACGCGGGCGTCGCTTTTTGCGAAATCATTCAACATCTGCGTCACGGCAGTTTGAACTCCGATGACCAGAGCGTTGACGCGCACGTCGAGCGGAAAGTCGGACGGCGATTCAAGAGTGTAAGACAATCGCGTTTTGTTTTGTAGCAACCAGAATGATTCAGCCCAAAGCGGTCGAGTATTGAGATCGATGCCGGGCCGAATGATGCCGTCCTGAGCTTCGCGTCCTTCAATGATGGGCGATTGATCAATCGGACAAACTTTGGCGACTGCGGCAATGATGGATTCCGCGAGTGACGGGCGACCTTCGGGGTTGAGTTCGTAAAGATAGAATCCGTGCGACTCCCAGTCTTCATGCAAACACAGGCAAAGATCGAAATCGGATTGGCGTTGTAGCCAGTGAACGTGTGCTTTGATTTCAGTTGATTGCGGATCACGATAATCGCGGTTGAGATCGATTCCTTGCGGGTTTTCACGTTTATTCAGCGTGAACCCGATGGGATTCAAGCACGGCAACAACAAGATTTCAGCTTGGTCCGGCCAATGAAAGTCTCGCATCAAGCGTAACGCAGCAAGTGGCCCGGCGGGTTCATCGCCGTGAATTCCGGTGCTGATATAGATGCGCGGAGCGCGGCTCTCTGAAGCGGAAATCGACGGTGACTTGCGAAGTGCGAACCAAGTCTGGTCCGCGTCGCGATGAAAAATTTCGGAGCGCCATCTGCGTTGTTGTGCCTCGCGCGTAATTTCGTGGAGCACATCGGCGATGCCGATGGTTTCACCGAAATAACCATTGCGGTTTTTTCCGAGTCGTTTTGGAACTTCAGTGAACCCGTTCATGAACTGCATTCTGCAATTAATTCGATCAATCTTATCGAATGAAAGCAGTTGGCAAATTTATTTTAGCCACCGATGGCAGTTAATACTTTTTGGACGAGTGATTCAGGGACTTTTTGTCCCCAGACGACGTTGCCGATTTTGTTTGCGAGGACGAATTTGATTTCGCCACCGCTGACTTTTTTATCGAGTCTCATCGCGGCAAAAAGTTTTGTCCGTTGAGTGGACGAGAGTTTTACCGAAGTCGGTAAACCAGCCCGCTTGAACAGTGATGTGATTCGTTCAACGTCGCGTTGCGGCAGGCCGATCAGCTCGTGGGAAAGTTGCGCGGCGGCGATTTGACCAATTGAAATGGCTTCGCCATGGAGATATTTGCCGTAACTGGAAATGGCTTCGAGACCGTGACCGATGGTGTGACCGAAATTCAGAATCGCGCGTAGTCCGCTTTCGGTTTCGTCCTGTCCAACGACATCTGCTTTGATTTCACAGCAACGCGCAACGACATCGCTGAGCGTTCGGCGGTCGCGCCGCAAGAGCTTCGGCATGTCGCGTTCCAACCGGCGAAACAGAGCGGCATCATAGATGATTCCGTATTTGATGACTTCTGCGAGGCCAGCACGAAATTCGCGCGCGGGCAGCGTGTCAAAGGTCGCAAGGTCACAAAGAACGAGCTTCGGTTGATAAAACGCGCCGACGAGATTTTTGCCGGCGGGTAGGTTCACGCCGGTTTTTCCGCCGACGGAACTGTCCACCTGTGCGAGCAACGTGGTCGGCACTTGCACAAATGGAATGCCTCGTAAATAGGTAGCTGCGACAAATCCCGCGAGATCGCCTACTACACCACCGCCAAGTGCGACGATAAACGATCGACGTTCCAATCGATGCGCGGCAAGATGCTGATAACAGGTCTCGACCGATTTTATACTTTTCGCTTTTTCGCCAGCGGGCACAACGATGCGATGAACTTCAAAACCGGCGTTGACGAGAGAAGTGGTGGCAAGCGCAGCGTAGTGAGGGGCAACTTTGGAATCGGTGATTATGGCGCAGCTCGCGCCTAAACCGAGTTTTCGACATTGTTTTCCCAATTGCCTGATTGCGCCGGAGTTAATCTGGATATCGTAACTTCGGCTTCCGAGAGAAACGGTGACAATTCGCACGGAGGCCAGCATAGAGAAGGGTATGAACTGCTGTCAAAGCAGCGCTGGTATCGAGTTGAAAGCAGGCGTGAAAGCCCGGGGTACGCCTTGTAAGGTCGGTATAAGTACGGGTGGAAAATGATACCTAAAACGGCCAGAAAAGGCTTGATTCATCCTTATTTCGGCGCATAGTCGCAACAACCAAATTTCCACTAAAAGGGAAACCCGAAGGAAACTTTAGTATGAAGAAAAATTTTTTATTGGCGGTGGTTGCCGTTGGATTCGTAGCGTGCAATAGCGCGTTAGACGCGCTGGCGACTGACTCAAGCATTACGCTGAAAGATAATAACACCGAGGTCACATTCAGTTTCCAGGATAAGTTCGGGATGAAAAACTGGTACGTCGATGGGGTGAGTCAATTGTATCGGCAGCAGTTTTACTATCGTATCGGCAGTACTGATTACGAACGCCCAATTGATTCACTGAATTTGTGGAATATTACCCAGACGTCGGACAATTCTTTGAGTCTGGTATATGGCAAGCGGGGACTGAAGATTGAGGTCAGCTATCTCTTGTCAGGCGGGGTTGAGGGAAGCGGTTATTCTACCATTAGTGAACAGATTAAAATCTCGAATCTTTCACGCCGTAGTATCGACTTTCATTTTTTCCAGTTTGTTGATTTTGATTTAGCAGGAGAGTATCTTGGTGACGAGTTGTTGTTGATTCAGAACGAAGATGGACTGTTTACGGGAGCGTATCAACGCAAGGGGAATTCTTATTTTGGTGAGGAACTGCTATCTCCCGGAGCTAATCGGGCGCAAGCCGATGAAGTTTACCCAACTTGGCCGCTATTTGACAGCTTGGTAGATTCCCAACCGACAACGTTGAACAATAGTGCCGGGCCGATTTCAGGTGATCCAGCGTGGGCATTTCAGTGGGATCAATGCATTGATGCAAAAGGCTCTTTTGAGATCTCCATTGTCAAGACTGTTTACCCCATTCCGGTACCAGAGCCATCTGTCTTTGCGATCGTCTCGTTGGTTGGAGTAGTGGTAGCGGCTCGCAAACGTATCAAGAGCTGAACAGTATTTATAGGCCTGTTGGCCCATAGATTTCGACTGAAAATGGGGCTCGCGTGCGACGCGAGCCCCATTTGTTTTCAATCGTTCGAGGTTTTAACATGCTTACTGTTAACTGCCTTTTGTTCGTTTTGTAGAAAGTGGTGAGGTGTCCGAGGTTGGGTTTTTGAAGGCGAAAACGGAGTTGGCCATGCGCTGACTTATGTGAAGCCTCAGTGAAAAAACTTCCGAGGTTAGTCTAAAGTTGTCTCTTTCCAAATTGAGCGAGTGGCTTTGCATCGTTGCATTCTTCAACGAGGGTGTTGATGGAAGTGCTCCACCAAGATCAAAAGCTTTATGGCGTTGCCTGATTGAATGGAGGGAATTTCCGTGTTATTCCGGCGCAACCAATTTTGATTGGCGGACAAGCGGACAATCTTTTTTCAGTTGAGTGGGACGCCTGGCCCGGCTTGCAGTATCAGGTTCAGATGCGAAAGGGTTCGCTTCAATCGCAATGGGAGAATGTGGGGGATGCGATGATTGCACCCAGCAATACGATGAAATTTTCTGAGATGATTTCAGCTGACGCCCGATTTTACCGGGTTGAAAGGCTCACCGCGCCGTGATGAATTAAATGTGTCGTAGTGGCGTTCGGCTGCGCTGCGATTGGCTTGTCAATCTAATCTTCTGTATTAACGCCACCAAAAGTAGTGAAAGATTTCACAAAGAGTCTTGCGATATTCTTTGTCAATGAGTAATCATTTTTTGTCGCTGCGGTGCAAGCCTCGTTAAACGGTGTTGCCGCAGGAAGTTTCCCAGGATTGCCAATCGCCGGTGAAATGCGCGTTAAGCGCCTGAATTGAGCGGATTGGCTTTTGTATTCACGGTTGGACCGGACGGACTGAAAGCGATTTGCAATGTCAGCCATTTTTCCGAAGTGGACCAATAAGCTGCCGCTGATGATTATTGTCGGCGGCCTGTTGACAGCAGGAGCTGTCACTGCGGGCGTGTGGTATTACGTCACGCCGAAATATTTTCGAGTCGGTTACCAGCCGATTCAGCCCGTGGCATTTTCCCATGCCACCCATGCGGGGCAATTAGGCATTGATTGCCGTTATTGCCACAGCATGGTTGAGGAATCCTGGTTCTCAAATATTCCCTCTGCGTCCACCTGTATGAATTGCCACAATCAGGTGTTGAAGGACGACCCGCGGTTGGCGTTGGTGCGCGAGAGTGCGGCAACGGGCAAGCCGATTCCGTGGGTGCAGATTCATCGCGTGCCGGACTTCGTTTATTTCAATCACTCCGTGCACGTGAATCGCGGCATCAGCTGTGTCGAGTGTCACGGACGCATTGATCAGATGGAGGAAGTTTATCACGCCAAGCCGCTGAGCATGTCGTTCTGTCTGGATTGCCATAACAACCCGGCGGCGAAAGTGCGGCCGGCGGATAAAATCACCGATCTCGGTTGGACGCCGAGTGAAGACCCGATGGTTGCCGCGCAGAAGCAGCAGGCCTTCGGCAAAAAGTTTGTTCATGATTTCCGTGTCGAAGCGTTGAATAACTGCTCGGCCTGTCACCGATGAAAACCATTCCCCCTACGGATACCACGCCGAACACGGGCCGTTATTACTGGCGCGGCCTGGAGCAACTGGCGGAAACGCCGGAATTCAAACAATTTCTCGAACGCGAATTTCCTGAAAACGCGGGTGATTTTTCCGATCCCGTTTCGCGCCGCCACTTCGTGAAAATCATGTCGGCGTCGTTCGCGTTTGCCGGCATCGGTCTTGGTGCGACCGGTTGTCGTCGGCCTGAAGATAAACTGATGCCGTTCGGCAAAGCGCCGGAGAAATATGTTCACGGCACAGCGCAATCTTACGCGACGGCGATGTTGCGACGAGGCGGGGCGATTCCGCTGGTCGCGAAATCGTACGAAGGTCGTCCGATCAAGCTCGAAGGCAATCCGCTGTTCCCGGACGGCAATGGTGGTTCGGATCGTTTTGTGCAGGCGGCGATTCTGGATTTGTATGATCCGGATCGCGCGATGCGCTTTAAGAAGAGCGGCACGGCGGTCAGTGCGAGTGAGGCATTTGATTTCCTCAGTGGCGTAGCAAACAAGTTCGCGGCGAACCAGGGCGCGGGGCTCGCGTTTCTGGGCGAGCGGACGAGTTCAGCGTCGCGTCGCCGATTGCATCAGGAGATTGCGCGCAAATTGCCGCAGGCGAAGTGGTATCTCTACGACGCGATTGATGCCGACATTCATACTCGCGCGGCGACGAAGGCTTTTGGTCGATCGGTGAAGCCGATTTTCCGCTGTGATGTTGCGGATACGATTCTTTCGCTCGATTGCGATTTTATCGGTGAAGAAGAAGATGCGGCGAACAACATTCGTCGTTTCACGAGCCGTCGGAAGATTGAAACGCCGAAAGACCAAATGAACCGGCTCTACGCCGTTGAATCGCTGTTCACGCTGACCGGCATGAACGCGGATCATCGGTTGCGCGTGAGTTCGAGTGCGGTGTTGCAGGTGGCGGCAGCGATCGCGGCGGAATTGGGTGTCAATGTCGGTACGCTGGCCTCCAGCGGTGGAGCATCATTGGACCAGAAGTGGATTTCTGAGTGCGCAAAGGATTTGCGCGCGAGCGGTGGAAAAGCCCTCGTCGTTGCCGGATTCCGTCAGCCGTTGGCGGTACATCTCCTCGTTGCCGCAATCAACGAGAAGTTGGGCGCGATTGGAAAGACAGTCGAATTAATCGAAGCGCCGGAGCCGATTTCTGCGGATCTCGCGCAGTTGGCGGCTTCGCTGAACAAAGGCGAAGTGGACACGTTGGTGATCGTGGATGCCAATCCGGTTTACAACGCGCCAGCGGATTTGAATTGGACTGCGACGCAACGCAAGGCGAAGACGGTGATTCGTCTTGGCTATTACGAAGACGAAACGGGTGCGGCGGCAGACTGGCATTTTCCGAAAGCGCATTTCCTCGAATCGTGGAACGATGGGCGCACCAGCGACGGAACGCTTGTGCCGGTGCAACCGTTGATTGCGCCGTTGTTCGATGGCCTAACGGATTTGGAATTCCTCGCTCGGGTGGCCGGATTGAGTGAAATCAATCCGTATAAAATTGTTCAAGCGACATTTGCTGCTGTTACGGGCGATCGTTCGGAAGCTGGTTGGAATCGCTTCCTGCACGATGGTTTCGCTCGCGGCACGGGCGCACGTAAAGCTTCAGTCAGTTGGTCTTCTGGATCACTTCGCGAAGCTTTGGCTGCGGCGACCAGCGCTCCGGCGAGCAAAGATAATCTCGAAGTCGTTTTGTTCCGCGACTTGAAGTTGGATGACGGTCGTAATGCCAACAACGGTTGGTTGCAGGAATTGCCTGATCCGATTACGAAGCTCGTCTGGGATAACGCCATTCTCGTGAGCCGAAAAACAGCGCGCGAATTGGGCGTGCAGAACAACGATGTTGTTGAGATTTCGGTCGGCGACAAAAAGGTGATTGGTCCGATCTGGACGCAGCCAGGCATGGCGGATTATACGCTCGGCATTGCGTTGGGTTATGGTCGCACCAAGACCGGTCGAGTTGGGATCGGTACCGGTTTTGACGCGTATCCGTTGTTCAACACCAAGACCGGTTATGTAGTG
>CALAYC010000320.1 GCA_937894935.1 uncultured Verrucomicrobiota bacterium | reverse complement strand
TTCAAACGTAAACGATTTGGTGAACGAAAAGTCCCCCGCCGCATCAGGAATCACCACATGATCCGAGACGCTGCTGAAGTGCAACGCCGATGAGTTGCCATAATTGAAGCTCCCGGCGACATACGGCATCGTCGCACTGCTCGCCGTGCCGTGCCGTGCGTTGCCACTCTGATCGAGAATCGCTCCCGGCGTCAGGCTGGTGAAGCCGCCGGGTGCTTGTTCATTGAACGTCCAATGACCGCGCACCGCCTGATTCGCGACATAAAACTGCCATTCATTCGTAACTGAAATCGCCGCACTATCACTGAATATCAGCGTCGCCGTATGCCAGCCGACGGAAAGCAATGTTGCCGTGTAACTCACATCCGCACCAAGCGGCGTCGGCGTCACTGTCGCTGCAACATTCGCTCCATCAAGTTTCAACTGCACACTACCGACGTTTACCGTCGTACTGGCATTGTGAATGGAAACGGAGATTGTGGGGTTGTTCGGTTCGTTGCCCGCGCCGGCCGTCGGCGAAACCGAGACAAGAAACGGCACTTGCGTCTCGTTCGCAGGAACGAAGACCAGATAATTCAAATTCAGATTCCCGGTGCCGGAAACCATCGTCAGGCGCAGCGTCCGCATGCCGCTCAGAGCAACTCCAATTTCATTTCCGAGCGCATCGGTCAGCGGAATAAAATCGTAATCCGCCGTGCTGCCAGTGGGCGATCCACGGAACCAACCAATGGGCGCGAGCGTCTGACTGGTCGTTGTGCTGCCGCTCGTGACCTCATCGAGTTGCATCACAATCGGAATCGATCCACCGCGCGCGATTCGTGCATAAACGCGATACGTACCCGCCGGAAAGGTGCGTGAGTAGTTCAGCCATTCAGTATTTCCATGATCGCGCGCCACATAATCCGCCACCCCTGGATCCATCGCCTGCGCATCAGCGAATTCCTGTCGCAATACATCCTGACTCAAAGCCGTGCCAACCTGATCACCGATGCGATACAGCGTGAGCGCGGGCGTATTGGTCTGATGATAATCGATTCCCTCTACCCCGAACCGGTCGAGATAATTGTTCTCCCCGGGCACGCTCGAGAGTTCCGGGTTATCAATAAACTGCCCGCCATCGAAGTTGTAATCCTCACCTTCAATGAACACGAGACCACTGCTGAAGGTGTTGAACGTGACGGTTTCGCCGATCTGATTATTCGCGTAATCGGTCACGATAATTTCGAGTTTATAAAACTCATTCGCGCTCAACGCCGGCAGTGTCACAAGGCGATCCACATCCGTACCCGAAAACGCCAACTGCTGCGAAATGTCCACGCCGTTCAACCGCACCTGAATATTTGTCGCAGGAACGCCAATGGTCGGCGATTTGACCGCAAAACTTGCCACTGTACTTGCAGGAAGAAAACTCGCTTTGTTTGTCGGAGTGATATTCGCGATGTAGGTGGCTGTCACTTGCAGAAATTCTTCCGGCGTCAATGCGGCATCAGACAAACGAACCGCCGCGATATCGCCGGCAAAACTGCGACTCATCGCCAGCGAAGCAAACTCACCGATAATCAGTGGATCGTCCTCTCTTCCGCCGATGAGCCCCAACGTTCCAACATTCGCATCCGAGCCACTCAGAGTTCCATCGATGTAAATCTGCAACCGCTTGGGCGAAACTGTGCCATCGAAGACCAGTGCCACGTGATGCCAAGCACCATCGTTCACCGGCGTGGCCGCATTACTGGTGGCGTTGTCCTCCGTCGTATTGTCCTCGCCCTCAATCAAACCGCGCAACTGTCCCGTGCCCTGATAGCGAATCCAATATTGCGAATCCGGATTTGATGTGTCCGCTCCCTTGGAAATCAGACTGCCGATCTCGGTAGTCATCGTCGTGCGAAAGATGATTTCAATCGTGTAGCTTTGACTGGTGTCAAAGGTCAGTCCCGGACCATCGGGAATCACGACGCGATCTGCGCCATCGAGTTCGAAACTCAAGAAACTACCCACGAGCGGATCGCTCCCGTATTCAAGGTCACTACCTTGCACCGTGCCGTGGTGATTACCCGTTGAATCGGTAATCGTACTGCCGACTGCGGCGGTGCCTGTGCCATTAAACTCGTAGTGCGCGATGGTGGCCGCGCGGGTGGCCGCGGTCAGAAACAGAATCAGACTGGCAATGCTGACAATAGTTTTCATGCGTGATGGGTTGGTGTTGCGTTGCGGACAACCTTAAATCAGCTCATTCCGGCAACAAGCGAGATGGCGTGGTTCTTTCTTTAGACCAAAATCACTGCCGTCAGGATGTGCACGTGAAACAGGAGAGAACCGAGTAAACAACTGAACATAACTTCGGGAAATTGGACTGCGAATTGCGAATCGCGTTTAACCATTGCCTGGGGCCCGTTACGGAACTTGAATCAATCGCAGACGAAAGAACAACAGAGCCGGAATTCCCGCTGGGAACACGAGCGTCTGAACACGCTCAAATCGTCCGTCATCAAGCGGAATCAATTCCACGTCACCCGATGCGATTTGCCACGTGGCCAGATCAGTCGAGTGCTCCAATTGCATCTGCAGCCACGCTGGCAACGCGCGTTGCTGGCTTGTCACAACGATCGTCGAGGCCGTAGGCGTAATTTGAAATACCGGTCTCGAATCGCCAGCCAACGGATCAGATCCCAACGCAAACTCCACCACATCAGGAACACCGTCACCATCCGCATCAGCTTCACCCAACGTTTCAAGGGAATTGAAACTCGTGCGCTCAAAAACATCGGGAATCAAATCACCATCGGCATCGAATTGCGTAAAACGACCAACGAACTCCTTCGGCGTCAGCGCCGCAGGAGTGATCCGCACCAGATCAATTTCTCCAGTCAGATTGCGCGCAGATGAATTACCGAAGCGCCCGATGTTCAGCGGTTGACTGTTTGCCAGACTTTGCGTCGTAATATCGGTAACGTTCGTTATCAAAACACCGTCGATATAAAGCCGCATTACTTTTTGCCCCGGCACGCGAGTGTCACGGACAGCGGCGACGTGATGCCAATTACCATCGTTGACAAGCGGCGCAGCCGCCGTAACCGCGCGTTCCACCTCGCCATCACATACCAGAAAGCGTAACCTTCCATTATCCACGCGCAGCCACCACGACGGTAACAACGTTCCAAAATCCTTCGCTACCAACGCGCCTACTTGCGTCGAACCTGATGGCATCCGAAACACAGCTTCCAGCGTGAATGAATTCGACGCACCGAAATCAAAGTGATTTTCCGTGGCATTGTCAGGAATTTGCAATCCCCCCATACCATCAAACGCCAACGCCGCCCCGGAACCGAAATTCGGCGCACCACTGACAACGGCGAATGGCTGTTGTGCGGTAAGATGCTTTTCACCTCCATATGGATGTACGTCAAGAATCGCACCGGCGTTGGTCGCCACCGTTTGACCGGACGATTTCTCTTCGAAATTCCAGAACGCTGCCCGTGGATTTTCCGCTGGAGTAACCGGCTGATCGAGCCACGCTTCATTGAAACGAACGAACGTGATGGTTTGATAGGGCGAACTTTCGCCACGTTCATAGAGCAGTCCGACTTCGCCCCCACCCAGATTCACCAGATCGGAATAGGCGGACGGCCCATTGTAAATCAGCTTCGGTCCACTCCACGAAACCGCTTCCGTCGTCGATGACCAGACGGACATCATGATTCGACTGCTCGCGTGATTCGGCGCTGAGAACAGCAACCGATTTATCGCGTCGCCCTGATCTGTCGCGCGTAACCGCACCACACTTCCCTGCACCACCGGACAGACGAACTCGACGCGATTGGTGAACGGGCCGACAAAACTGCTTCCGCCGTCATTCGACCACGCTTGTCCGCGCGTGCCGGCCGCCGAACCATTTTGATCGCGCGTGTTGAAGTAAAGTCGCGATCCGCCATTCGGAGCGACTGCAACCAATTCTTCGCCGAGAGTTTCATTGGGACGAACTCCCGCAACGGTTGTCGCCACTGCCCCCAATTGCCACGTCGCACCGTGATCGTCGGAAAACACCACCTGCGCACCGCTTACGCCGTTCGTGGTGTTGTGATCAGACGGTATGATAAGCCGACCGGCTTGCAGACCGCGCTTCAATTGAAATCCGTGTCCTGGTCCGGTCGCATACCAGCCCCACGTGCTCAATTTTACACTGGAGGTAATTTCGCCCCGCGGCGACCAGGTCAGACCGTCGTCGGTACTCTTGGTGTGAAACACGCGACTGTTGTTGCGACAGAACAACAGATGAATGTGACCGGTAGCTTCGTCCACGACCGGCGCAGGATTGCCGATGGTAATTGCCGCGTTGTTACCTTCCTCTTGCACGAGCGTCATCGGCAACCAGCTCGCGCCGTTGTTTGTCGAACGACGCAAAACAATGTCAATGTCACCAGCGTCGCCGCTCGAGTTTTTGCGTCCTTCGCAAAAGGCCAACAACGTCCCGTTCGTACTACGGACAATCGCCGGAATGCGATAGGTATGATAACCATTCTGCCCTGAGATAAATGGCACACTCTCCGAAAAGATCGGTTGGGCGGCGGCGGAAATCCAAGCGCCGAACAACGACGCGACAATAATGCGACAATGGTGGTTGAACATGGTTACTGGCAACCTTTCCCAGACGACCGACCACAGGCGAACGATTTAGACTTGTCATTTTATTAGACCACACGTTCAGTGATGACGATTTACCCGACGTATGAAACGCTGCTCGTCATCCAAATTCATGGACGTGCTGAACCTGTGTCGCCATTAATCTGTTAAGCCGTCATGCTTCGTCCTCCTAAACGTCTTTCTCTGGTAGCACAAACAGCTGCCGCACTCAAAGAACACATCGCCACCAGCAAAACCGGGGAAACGCTGCCAAGTGAACGGGAATTATGCACACAATTGCGAGTCAGCCGCATGACGCTTCGCGCGGCCCTGGCGCGCCTCGCAGATGAAGGATTAATCGAAGGCGGCAAAGGTCGTCGGCACGTAATCGCCACAACCGGAGCGAGCCGCCGCACTCCGACCAGTCGCACCGTCGCCATTCTATCGCCGGTGCCGTTGCACGCGATGGACCCGCGCGTATTGTTCTGGATTGATGAATTGCGCGAGGTGTTGGGCAAAGAGGATTACACTCTGGATTTCATTAATCAGCGCAGTTGTTACACTGAAAAGCCGGCTCATGCGCTTACGGAACTGACCGGCCGCCTACGCCCCGCAGCGTGGTTGCTGTATCTGAGCACACACGCGATGCAACTGTGGTTTTCCGAACGCGGATTACCGGCAGTCATATCAGGTTCACGCTATCAGGACGTGCGCTTGCCATCGGTGGATGTGGATTATCGCGCATCGTGCCGACACGCCGTCGGACGCATGGTCGCAAAAGGACATCGCTGCCTCGCGCTGCTCAATCCACGGTCGGTTGCGGGTGGCGACCTGGAAAGCGAACTGGGTTTTCGCGAAGCCGGGGAAGCTGCGGGCAGTGACGTGGAAACAATCGTCGTGCAACACGACGGCACGGTGTCGAGCATTTGCGCGCGCTTGGATCGCCTGCTCGAACGCAAAAATCGCCCCACCGCCTTTCTGGTCTCACGCCCGACACATGCGCTGACTGCGTTGGGACATCTGGTGCAACGCGGCATTCGCTTTCCGAGTGAGGCAGCATTGATTGCGCGCGATCACGATTCTTTTCTTGAGCACGCCGTTCCCTCCATCGCGCGGTATCAGGTCGATCCGGTTTTATTCGCGCATAAACTCTCGCGTGCCGTGCTGGAAATGGCCTCCGGCGGCGACGCCCGCCCGCGCGATTACCGCATCATTCCGCAACTCATCTCCGGAGCGACGTTGGGATAAAAGGCGAAATCTGAGATAAAGAATTCACAGTTGCAGCGCAAGGATCCAATTTGGAGTCGGCACTGTCACCCCATTTCTAAAACGCAAAGCAATCGCAGCCGAGTCCGAAGAACCCGGCGTAACGATTGCGCGCGGATTCCACGCCGGCGACCAGTTGATGCCATGCATGATTGCAGCCGTGCTCGTGGCAACTCGCGTTGTGTTGATGCTGCGACATCGGCACACCGGCGCGCGCGGCTTTGCGAACGTCCAGCGGCGCGCTGTAGCCACCAAACACCTTTACCGGCGACCACTCCGGCAGCACAGGAATTGGCGGCGGCGCATGAGGCGCAAACTCGTTCGTCGCATGAACGACTTTGCCACCGACAATGGTCAGTACAGATTCAATGTTCTTGATCGTTTCGTCCGGCACCGCGAAGTAATCGTCCGTCAATGCGATCAGGTCCGCGAACTGTCCCACGGCGATTGCCCCTTCTTACCGCTCTCGCTGCTGAACCAACTGCTGCCTTGCGTGAAAAGCCGCAATGCTTCCTCGCGACTCAGGCGATTTTTATCCGGATACATCGCTGCGCCGCCAACGGTCTTGCCAGTGGTGAGCCAATAGAGCGACACCCACGGATTGTAACTCGCGACGCGTGTCGCATCCGTGCCGGCGCCGACGGAAAGCCCCAACTCCAGCATTCTGCGGACCGGCGGCGTGCCGATCAACATCTCAAACGCCGTAAACAACGTTTTATCTGTGAGTTGCTGCCCCGTGGTGGCTTTGGCGATGCCGAAATCAATGACCTTGGGCAACGGCTTCCCCTCGGCGGTTGTCGTGACGAGAATGTTGGAAGGCTTGATGTCGCGATGAATGATGCCCTTTTGGTGCGCGTGCTGAATCGCATGGCAAACTTCCGCAAACAACTCCAAACGCGCGCGGGTCGTCAGACAGTTCTGATCGCAGTAATCCGTGATCTTGATGCCCCGAATCAATTCCATCACGAAGTAAAGGCCGCCCCGTCTCCGTCGCGCCGGCATCCAGGACCTGCGCAATGTTCGGATGCGCCATCATCGCCAGCGCCTCCGAGAACACATCCACCGCATTTGGCGCATGATCACTCATTGGCCTTGCGAAGGCAGAATCTCTCCGTCGGCAAGCAAAACATGAAGTTTACCGGGCATACAAAATACAACTATCAAGTGACACCACCGCCGCAATATTCATTTAAGCGAAATTTCCTCCGAAAACGGACAACCGAAATTTGCGTATCCGGCCGCGTTTGAAATCTGGACGGATGCCCGTCTATTTTGGGGGTAGAAATTGATGAAAACTGGCGCACCCATTAGGAGTTGAACCTAAAACCTTCTGATCCGTAGTCAGATGCTCTATCCAATTGAGCTATGGGTGCGCCCAAGGGATTCGTAGGCTAGATAACCTCCCGCTCTCAAGCAAGACTTTTTGCCAACGACATCTGGTTGTCTCGTCAGAATTTACCGCCGATCACACAGTTACCGTTTCACTTTTTACCGCCCGCAAGCCACGCACGCCGCATCTGCTCAAAACGTGACGCTACAGCCAACCACCCCAATGATGTGCTTCGAGCACTACCGCTTTTTCGCGTCGTTATAAATCGTTTCAATCCAGCGATCGGTTTTGATGAAGCCAGTGCCGAAGCGCTGATATTTCTCCGGCAATCCCGCTGACTTCAATTCCTCAAGCGTTTTTCCGGCCGCGATCCCCTGCTTCACCAACCCAGTCGTTTCCACCAGCATCGTGTGAAAATTTTTCAAATCTTCGACATTCGCCAGCGGCCCGTGTCCGGGAATAATCTTTGCATCGGCGGGAATCTTTTCCAGAACCGCAGCAACCGTTTTGATGTAGCCTTCCACGCTGCCGCCGCTGTTCAAATCCACGAACGGAAATCCGCCGTTGAAAAACTGGTCGCCCATGTGAACCACGTTTGCGCCCGTGAAATGAATTACGCTGTCGCCATCCGTGTGTCCCGGACCGTGATGGAGCAACCTGATTTCCTCGCCATTGAAATGCACCGACGCGCTGTGATCGAACGTGATGACCGGCAGTGATTCCTGCTTCGCGTTGTTATCATTGGCGAGCCGTTTGCGGACATTGTGCTGCGCGATGATGGTCGCGTCTTTTGCGCCGAACGCCGCGTTCCCGCCGGTGTGATCGCCGTGATGATGCGTGTTGAGGACGAACTTGATTTTGCCGGGATTTAACTTCTGCAACGCCGCGTCAATCTTCTCCGCCAGCGGCGCGAATTGATCGTCCACAATCAGATTGCCGTCCGGTCCGATGGAGACGCCGATGTTTCCGCCCGCGCCTTCGAGCATATAAATATTCTTCGCGACGGGGATGGTTTTGATTTCGACCTGCAAAAAATCGCGTTGGGCGATGGCACAGGTCGCGGACAAGGCCCAGGTGAGCGCCAGGACGAGGGAGGTTTTCATGCCGGGAAAGCTAAATCATCCGGGACGGGAGGCAACGGGGAAAGGCAACGATTTGCATCTGCCGAAAAGTGCGCCAACTTGACTGGCGGCCGCAGCGTCCGTGGCGCAACGAAAATTTTCTAGGAAGTCAGGCGCAATTCATTCATGCTGTGCCGCCTTTGGAACTATGGATTTGAAATTACCTAAACTCGGCGAGGGTGCAGATTCCGGCGTAGTCGTGAGTATCTTCGTGCAAGAAGGCGACACGATTGCCAAAGATCAAACCATCATCGAACTCGAAAACGAAAAAGCCGTCGCCGCCATCCCTGCCACCGCTGCCGGCAAAGTGGAAAAAATCCACGTCAAAACCGGCGACAAAATCAGCGTCGGGCAACGCATCCTGACGCTCAGCGGCGGAGCAGATTCCGCCGAAGCCGAAGCGCCAGCCGCCAAGAAGCCGGCCAAATCCACCGCTCCAAAGAAACGTCCCGCGCCACAACCCGAACCGGAACTCGAAGACGAAGCGGATGAACCCGTCGCAGTCGATGCCGACGAAGAAGAATCCGGTAATGCGGTTGCCGCTCCGGTGGCTTCCCCGTCGCTCCGTCGCTGGGCGCGTGAACTGGGAATCAATCTCGCCAAAATCCGTGGCAGCGGCCCGGGCGGACGCGTCGAAACCAGCGATGTCAAAAGTTACATCCAGCGGCTCCAATCCACCGCTGCCAAAGCCAAGGCCGCATCCAGTGGCGCTGCCGCACCGGCAAAACCGGTAGCTGAGCAGATTGATTTCTCCAAGTGGGGACCCATTCTCAAAAAGCCGGTCACCTCGCTCCGCGGAGTCATCGCCCGCCGCATGGCGGAGAATTGGAATACCATTCCGCACGTCACGCAATTTGATGACGCCGATTTCACGCGCTTGAATGAGTTGCGAAAGAAATACGCCAGCGCGTACGAAGCGAAGGGCAGCAAACTCACACTCACGCCGCTCGTCCTCAAAGCCGTGGCCGCGACGTTGAAGAAACATCAAATCTTCAACTCCAGCCTCGATGAAGTGGCGAACGAAATCATCCTCAAGGAATACGTTCATCTCGGCATCGCGGTGGATACGGAACAAGGTCTGATTGTTCCCGTGATTCGCGATGTGGATAAAAAGAGCGTGCTCGACCTCGCGAAGGAGCTGGAAGTTCTCGCGCAAAAAGCCCGCGACCGCAAAGTCAGCCCGGACGATTTGAAAGGCGGCACGTTCACGATTTCCAATCAGGGTGCTATCGGTGGCGGTCACTTCACGCCGATCGTCAACAAACCGGAAGTTGCCATCCTCGGCCTCGGTCGCGGCGCAATGAAACCCGTGGTGCGCGATGGCAAAGTCGAAGCCCGACTGCTCACGCCGATTGCGTTGTCGTATGACCATCGCGTCATTGACGGTGGCAGCGCGGCGCGGTTCGTTGTGGACCTCGTCGCCGCCTTGCAGGACTTCAACGAGGAAGTGGTGAAGCTTTAATCGTTTTCAAATCATGGACCCTATTAAGACCGAAATCGTAGTCGTTGGTGCCGGCCCTGGTGGATACGCTGCTGCCTTTTATGCCGCGGACCTGGGCAAGAAAGTCATTCTCATCGAGCGCGACAAACGCCTCGGTGGCGTCTGCTTGAATCGCGGTTGTATTCCCTCCAAGGCGTTGCTCTACGCAACGCATCAGATTACCGCTGCCAAGGAATCCGAACATCGCGGCATCACGTTCACTACGCCGACGGTGAATCTGGACAAGCTGCGCACGTGGAAAGAAGGCATTCTCACGAAGCTCGCCGGCGGCGTCGCGCAACTCGCGAAGATGCGCAACGTCACCGTTATCCATGGCCGCGCTTATTTTGAAGGTTCGCAATCGCTCCGCGTGGAAACCGAGCAAGGCCAGCAGTTCATCAATTACGACACGGCCATCTGCGCGGTCGGTTCCGTGCCCGCGATGCCGAAGGTGTTCGACCTCGGCAATCCGCGGGTGATGACTTCGACCGAAGCGCTCGAAATCGAAGATATCCCCGGCACGTTGCTTGTCATCGGTGGCGGATACATCGGCATGGAAATGGGCACGGTTTACGCCGCGCTCGGCAGTCAGGTCACCGTTATCGAAGCGCTCGACAATATTCTCGCCGGCGCTGACCCCGACCTCGCCCGCCCCGTTGTGGCGGCGGCGAAAAAGGCCTTCAAAGAAATTCGCCTCAAAGCGAAGGTCACGAAGATGTCCACCGTCGGCAAACAGATCAAAGTCGAGAGCGAATTCGACGGCAAGAAAGTCGAAGAACTCTACGACCGCGTTCTCGTTTCAGTCGGTCGCGCTGCGAATAGCGCCGACCTCGGACTGGAAAACACCAAGGTGCAACTCGACGACAAAGGGTTCATCAAGGTCAACGCCCAGTTGCAAACCGACGACCCGCACATCTACGCCATCGGCGACATTGCGGGCGGCGTCATGCTCGCGCACAAAGCGCACAAAGAAGCGCGCATCGCGGTCGAAACCATCGCCGGCGAAATTACCAGCGCGGAAAGTTTCGTCATCCCCGCCGTCGTCTTCACCGATCCGGAACTCGCCTGGTGCGGTTTGACGGAAGCCGAAGCCAAAGCCAAAGGCATCAAGTACGAAGTGGTCAAATTCCCGTGGTCCGCTTCCGGTCGCGCGCTCTCTTTCGATCGCACCGACGGCGTTACCAAGATGATTATTGATCCGGACAGCGAACGCGTCCTCGGCGTCGGTATTTGCGGCGCGGGCGCGGGCGAATTGATTGCCGAAGCCACGCTCGCCATCGAAATGGGTGCGACCGCCGAAGACATTTCGCTGACTGTGCATCCGCATCCGACGTTGTCTGAAACGTTGATGGAATGCGCCGAAGCCTTCTACGGTCACGCCACGCATACGATTGCGAAGAAGCGGCATTGAAAAATCGTCCTCGTTCGCGTCGGTAAATCAGGTTTGCGAAGCGTCAAGCGGAAGCAAACACGACGAAAACGAGGCGCGAAACAATCTTCGTGATTGAATCACGAGAATCCGATTCGGTAGTATCCTCGCGGGCTTCAGTCCGAATTTCGGTCGGGGCGTAGCGTAGCCCGGCTAGCGCGCTTGCTTGGGGTGCAAGAGGTCGCGAGTTCAAATCTCGCCGCCCCGACCATTTTTCTCCAAAATTTCCATCATCACCCTCCGACAGCCCGCCTCGTTTTTTAAAATCCTGTTTATCCCGTTCATCCTGTCCGATTCCCCGGTTTTCGACAAGATTAACAAGATGGACAGGATGTCAGCAAAACAGATCCTCCAATCTCAGCCCGCTTCATTTTTGAAATCCTGTTTATCCTGTTCATCCTGTCTGCCCCTTCTGGTCTTTGACACGATTAACAAGATGATCAGGATGGCCGCAGGCCGGACGAGGAGCAGTCTCTTCGACAATCCGCCTGGTTTTTAAAATCCCGTAAATCCCGTTCATCCTGTCCGATTTCCTAGTGTCCGACAGGATTAACAAGATGATCAGGATGGCCGCAGGCCGGATGAGGTGCAGTCTCTTCGACAGTTCGCCTCGTTTTTAAAATCGTGTTTATCCCGTTCATCCTGTCCGATTTCCTAGTGTCCGACAGGATTAACAAGATGGACAGGATACCAGCGAAACAAATCCGCCAATCTCAGCCCACCTCATTTTTAAAATCCTGTTTATCCTGTTCATCCTGTCCGATTTCCTAGTGTCCGACAGGATTAACAAGATGGACAGGATA
>CALAYC010000319.1 GCA_937894935.1 uncultured Verrucomicrobiota bacterium | reverse complement strand
TGACAATGGCAAGAGCCTCCTCACGGCTCATTCCTTCGTGCCGCTCCGATGCTTCTCGCTCCAGAGCATCCAGCACGTCGAGATAAACCGCCGCGTTACCGCTTGCGAGCACCCGGAAAAATCCAGGGCTCACTTCGCGGAACAGTTGTTCGGCAAAAGAAATCATCTTTGATAGTTTATCAACCGGGTGGGACAAGGGCGGTCCTTCCCAAAAAATCGAAATGGTCCCGGTTCAAGCGAAGAACATGATGCGAAATATTTTGCCAAACGACAATCGCGCGATTTGGCTGAAGCCCAGCCACGCCTAGAATCGTTGGCCTTCCGCTTTATTCCTAAAAAAGACGCCCGCGAGCGTTCGGCTGGCGGGCGCAACTGATGTGGGAATGGATGCTTATCCGACGGACTGTCCAAGGCGGGCAATTCGCTCGCGCTCGGCATTGATCGACGGAAGTGGAATGATTTGATCCGCTGCCGCTTGTTTCTCGTAGCTTTCCAAGGAGGGAAGTTTGACTTGGGCTTTGCGCGCGTAAGCGCGATGCACGGCCTTGCTGTTATGGCCTAGCGCTTCTTGGGCGAACCGTTCCGGGTAGCCGCAAAGTTTCGCCCGCTCGGCCCAGGCGTATCGGTAGGAGTGGAGCGAAACGCCCTTGATTCCCAAACCCTCGCAGCGCTGCTTAAACTCCGTGGCGCGGTCGCCGCAGCGAACGGTGTGCAGATACGGGAACAACGGCCCAACCACGGGCAGACGGCGCAGAATGGCTTCAAGTTCGTCGCCAAAATGAATCATCGCCAGACTGCCGGTCTTTTGCCGGGTGTAGGCAATGGTGCGATTCGACCAATCAATATCTCCAGCGTTGAGGTTGGCGATGTCGGTCTGCGAACCGCCGAGATGCCAGCAGAGTTCGTAGAAATTCTGGCGCTCGGGATTCTTTTCCCGCTCGATGATTTTTTGATGCTCCGCAAGGGTGATGGCACGTTTGGGTTGGAACTTCACCGCCGGCCAGAGGCGCTTGGGAATGATCGGCCAGGGCAGCCAGTTCATCGCCAGACAGAAGTTATGCAACTTCCGCAGGTGGACATTCGTGCTGACCGTTCCGGCTTTCAGGCAGGCCAGCATTTGCTCCGCTTGTGTTTCGAGGATGACGTGGCTGCGAATCAAGTCGAAGGCAGATTCCTTGGCCGCCCGCACCCAGCGGTCCTGGGTCGAGCCCTCCTTGCTCGCGATGACGGCATTGAAGGCATCCTGCCAGGTCCGGGTTGAAACCCCGGAGTCGGTTCCGGCAAGATAGGCCTTGGCGATGTGGAGATTGAGTTGCGGCGCGCGGAACGATTCGTTGCGGGCGTTGAGCAGGGTGGTTGCTTCGGCGCGGTCCTTGGTGCCGAGGCTTTCCTGTTTGCCGGTTTCGGAATCGTGGGCGTAAAACATGCCGCCCTTTTTGCGGCGATAGAGGCGGAAGCGGTTTTTCATGGCTCGAATTTTTTGTTCGAGCCTGCCAAGCGAGGACGAAGGACAGGTGTCTCAATGACACCAAACGCACGGCCAATTGCGTTTCAGCGAGTCGTGCCGGGGTGATCGCGGAGTTGTTATTGAGTAGTTCCGAGTCACAAAACTGCTGGCACTCTTGCTGGCACTTGAGAGTTGTGAAATGCGTAACTCCTTATCCAAGCGAAGCTTGGAGATGGAGGCGGAGGTCGGAATCGAACCGACGAATGAGGCTTTTGCAGAGCCCTGCCTTACCACTTGGCTACCCCGCCTTCGAGGTCACGCATCCTAACGGCCTTCTCCCGCCTGCTCAAGTTAAACGTTCAGGAGTTTACTCATTCAATCACCAAGATGGGTCACGCTTACCAAAACGATTTATCACTCCACACAACTCCGCGCGCTGCACTCCGCACCTGGTCGCCATTCGGATTCATCAAAGGGAGAAGCTCGACCGAAATCAATCGTTGTCCTCAAAACTGACGGTAGCGAAGGTCCGCTTCCTGTGGAAAACTCCGGCAATGTCTGCCGTAATGTTAAGCCTGCGTAGTCGGTTCTGTTGTTGTTTGTGGCTGATGATGGCGGGCTTCGTCATCGTCTCTTCCGCGCAAACCAATCAGGTTATTTATTCCGATTCGCTTCAGAACGGTTGGGCGAACTGGAGTTGGGCGAGTGTCAACTTCGCCAACAGTTCACCGGTCCAAAGCGGATCCAGTTCCATCAGCGTCACAGCGAGCAGTTGGCAGGCGCTGTATTTACATCACAACGCCCAAAGCGGCGCAGCGTTCAGCGATCTGACTTTCTGGATTCGCGGAAGCGGCAGCGGTCAGATGGTGCAAGTGCAGGCAATGCGAAATGGCGTGGCGCAGCCAACGGTCGTGTTAAGCACGTTGCCAGGCAGCAGTTGGCGGCAGGAAACAATTTCTCTCAGTGCGCTCAATGTCGCTGATGCGGATGATTTCGACGGCTTTTGGATTCAAGCGCAGGAAGTCAACGGCTCGATCACTTTTTACGTGGATAACATCACGCTGATTGGCGCGACGAATTCGCCGCCGCCTCCGGGTGTTGCCACCAACAGCTTCACGATCACCGTCAACGCAGCGCAAAATCTGCGCCCGATCAGTCCGTTGATTTATGGCGTCGCCTTCGCCAGCGCGAGTCAGTTGATCGCATTGAATGCGCCGCTGAATCGTTGGGGCGGCAATTCCACCACGCGTTACAACTGGTTTCTCAACGCCGATAACAAAGCGAACGATTGGTATTATCAAAGTCTGCCAAACACCAGTGCCACCCCCGGCGCGGCGGCGGATGATTTCATCGCCACCACCAAAGCGGGCAACAGCGAACCCATCATCACCGTGCCGATGATCGGTTGGATGCCCAAGCTCGGACCGAATCGTAGTCGGCTCTCAAGTTATTCGATCGCGAAGTACGGCCCACAAACCGGCAACGATTGGCAGTGGTTTCCCGACGCAGGCAACGGCATCAGCGTGACGAACAATACGCCGATTACATGGAACGATCCGAACGACGCGAATTATCTGACCAACTCAGCGTTTCAAGAGGCGTGGGTGCAGCATCTGACGAATCGCTGGGGACACGCCACCAACGGTGGGGTGATGTATTACACGCTCGATAACGAATACGCGCTCTGGCACTCGACGCATCGCGACGTGCATCCGGTCGGAGCAACGATGCAGGAAGTGCGCGATCGGATTTTTGATTACGGCGCAAAAGTGAAAGCTGTTGATCCCAACGCACTGTTGCTCGCACCGGAGGAATGGGGTTGGCCTGGTTATCTCTACAGCGGTTACGACTGGCAATGGGCCGGCAACAACAGCAATTGGAATCCGGCGAACTTTCCGGATCGCAACGCCAACGGCGGCGTGGATTTCGGACCGTGGCTGTTGCAACAATTGCGGCATTACGAACAAACCAATGGCACTCGATTGCTCGACGTCTTCACGCTGCACATTTATCCACAGGGCGCGAATGAATTCGGCGACGACACCAGTCTCGCCACTCAGCTTCGACGTAATCATTCCACGCGAGCGTTGTGGGACACCAACTACGTGGATAACTCGTGGATCAATGCCGTCATCAAACTTATTCCGCGCATGCGTGAATGGGTGGAAACGTATTATCCCGGCATAAAAATCGGCATTACAGAATACAATTGGGGCGCGGAAAATCATATCAATGGCGCGACGGCCCAGGCGGATTTGCTGGGAATCTTCGGACGCGAAGGCCTCGACATGGCGACGCGTTGGACCACACCCGCTGCGACCAGTCCTACTTTCAAAGCGATGCAAATGTTTCGCAATTACGACGGAAACAATTCGACATTCGGGGAAACCAGTGTCGCGACCAGTGTGCCGAACCCGGATCGCGTCTCCTGCTTTGCGGCATTACGAAATGACGGCGCGCTCACCGTGATGGCCATCAACAAACAACCGAACACGAATGCGCTCCTGACGCTCGCGCTGACCAATTTTCCTTCCTCGGGTCAGGCGGAGGTCTGGCGACTCACCGCCGCAAACGTCATTACGCAATTACCCGCACTCAACTTCAGTGGCAGTGCGTTAACAGATCTATTACCACCGCAAAGCATCACGTTGTTCGTGATTCCGGGTGACACGGCACCGCAATTGAAAAACGCAACGAATGCAGCGGATGATTTTCAATTCGAACTCACCGGATTAACCGGCCAGCGCTACGTGATTCAGTCCAGCACGGACCTCGCTATCTGGACGCCGGTTCAGACCAATACGTTGACGGGCAGTTCGCAATTGATTCAACTGCCGCGCACCAATTCGCACCGCTTCTATCGCGCTCAATGGCTGCCGTAAATTCAGCGCCGATTCGTTAACGCGGCACGCGCAGCACCGCATCGAAAGCTGGCTTTGGTTGTTTGTTGCGATCGAAGAGCAGCGGATAATTCGTGCGCTTTGGAATCGGATAATCGTTCTTCCACGACATGCCGTCGTGCCCGCCCCACAAAGTCACCCGCGCGATTTTATCGCGCTTGCGATGAAATAATTCGAACAGCTCGGCGTAACGCGCGGCGAGTTTACGCTGCATGTCATTCGGCAAACCGTTGGCATACGGATCAAGAAACGTTTTGAATTCCTCCAACTGAAACTGTTCGTGACTCATGCCCGTGCCGATGATCTGGCCTTCTTTCGTCAACGGCAACACGTCCACATCCAGTTCAGTAATCATCACTTTCACCCCGAGAGCCGCATAGGCATCAATCGCCGCTTCGATGTATTCCAACTTTGGATAGTTCAATCCCCAATGTCCTTGCATCCCGATGCCATCAATGCGAATGCCCGCTGCTTGCAACATCTTCACCATGCGCACAATCCCATCGCGCTTGGCCGGTCGCCACGCATTGAAATCGTTGTAATACAATTCGGCGTCCGGCGCATATTGCTGCGCGAATGTGAATGCGAACTTCACCAATTCATCGCCATCGCCGATGGCCTTCACCCACGTGGTCGGACGGTACGAACCGTCGTTATCAATTACTTCATTCACCACGTCCCACGCGTGAATGCGCCCCGCGTATCGGCCGGCAACAGTTTCGATGTGTTGCCGCAGCCGTTCGATTTGAGCTTCGCGCGAACTTGGATTGCCGTTCGTATCCTGAAAAAACCACGCGGGCGTCTGATTGTGCCAGACCAGGGTGTGCCCCACGATGAACATGCCGTTCGATTCGCCGAATGCCACGAATGCATCCGCCGGTTCGAAATTGTAAACGCCGGGACGCGGATTAATCGGCTCGGCTTTCATTGCGTTTTCCACGGTGATGCTGCTGAAGTGGCGCACCACAATCTCCTGCGCCGCCTGGTCCGTTCCGGAAACAATCGCTTCGTTCACCGCAGTCCCGATGAGAAATGAATCGCGATATGCCTCGCGCAAAGTAACTGCACTCGACGCTGATTGCCGGAACGCGCATCCGCTGGAAAGCAGCGCCGCCACGAGTGCGCTTGCGAAGAGAAAGATTTTTCCTGGAATCATCATGCGTGATGGCGTGCTTGGGTTCAGCGTATCCTAAGAACTGAAATCGGCTTTTTCAACCTCACCCTGGCGGTAACAAACATTACCTCGATGACGACGAATTATGAAACCGCGACCTGTCTGCTTTGCAGGCGCAGTTTTTTCACTGGCGCTTGAACGGCGGGCGGTTACGTTTGACGGACTTGATTCAACGGAAAGCCGAAACGCTATGAATGTTCGCCATTTGCTTCTGACCGGTGGCCTGTTCCTGAGTCTCACCACTGCGCCATTGCCTGCCCAACAGGTTCCGGTCACGGAACACACGCTCCCCAACGGCATGAAACTGTTGCTCGTGGAACGACGCGATGAACCGACAATTGCCGGCGGCTGGGTGGCGCATGTCGGCAGCGCAAATGAACGGCCCGGCATAACCGGCATTGCGCATCTCTTCGAACACATGATGTTCAAAGGCACGCCGGTTATCGGCACGACGAATTATCAGCGCGATCTCGAGATCATTGAGGCGCAGGAAAAGGTGCGCGCCGAAATGCGCGCTGAAGAAGAAGCGATGCGCAAAGCCTGGCGCCGCGGCGAAGTGGACGATTTGCTGAGCCCGGACAACAAGAGCGAGCGATACAAAGAACTCGAAACGGAGTTCAATCGCCTCGTCGCGGAGCAGCGCAAGATTCTCGTCAAAAATGAATTCGATCGCATCTATCGCAGCGCCGGCGGTTCAGGCATGAACGCCTACACGTCACCAGACATGACGGCGTATTTCATCAACGTGCCGGCGAACAAACTGGAACTCTGGATGTGGATGGAGTCGGAACGATTGTTGCATCCGGTCTTTCGCGAGTTTTATTCCGAACGCGACGTCGTTTTCGAAGAGCGCCGAATGCGGACGGAATCTACACCACTCGGTAAATTCGAAGAGACGTTCAATTCCATTTTCTGGGAATCGCATCCGTATCAATGGCCGGTAGTCGGTTGGCCGTCGGATATTCCGGCGATTTCCAAAGCGCAGGCGGATGAATTTTACGCGACCTATTATGCACCGCAGAACATCACGTTGGTGTTGGTCGGAAATTTCGAAACCGCTCAGGCAATCGATCTGGCGGAACGCTATTTTGCGCGCATTCCCAAGAGCGACAAGAAAGCGCCGGATGTCGTCACGCTGGAAGTGAAACAGGTCGCGGAAAAGCGCATGAACGCCGAGGCGGAAACCAATCCGCAAGTGGACATCCTCTGGCACACCGTCGCGTTCCAACACAAAGATTCCTACCCGCTCAACATTCTGGCGCAGATTCTCTCAACCCGCACCGGCCGACTTTACAAAGGACTGGTGTTGACCAATGAAATCGCGACGGAAGTCTGGGCCTGGCAAAGCTCTCAGAAGTGGGCCGGCATGTTCAATATCGGCGGCGAAGCAAAAGACGGACGCACGCCGGCGGAAGTGGAAGCGGCGATTTACGCGGAACTCGACAAGCTCGCCAACGAACCGGTGCCAGCAGAGGAATTGCAAAAGGTCAAAAACAACTTCGCCGCGGCTGAGTACCGCAAGCTGACTTCCAACTTCGCCATCCTGATGCAGCTCATGCATTACGCCGGCATGGGCGATTGGCGCGAAATCAATGATGGCGGCGCGAAGTATCAGGCCGTGACCGCCGAAGACGTTCAGCGCGTGGTTAAAACCTATTTCACTCCGGAAAATCGGGCCGTCGCGACTTATACGCGCAAGGCCTCGACCGCTAAAAACGACAAGTCATGAAAGCCATTCTCGTTCGCTCCATTGCCATTCTCGCCGTTACTGTCGCGGTGGTTTCCTGCGGCACTTCGAAATCCGCGTGTTGCGCATCACCCGGTTCCCCCAGCGACGCGAAACATGCTCACGCGGCGATTCCCGATCGCCCGGAGAAGCTCACGTTTCCACCTTTTGAATTCAAACCGCCGACCGCCGAGCCATATCGCGTGCCGCTGCAAAGCGGCGCCGTCGCCTACGTGGCCGAAGATCGGGAATTGCCGTTGGTGAACATCAGCATTCTGGTGCGCACTGGAAGCTGGCTCGAACCGGAAGGCAAAGAAGGCTTAGCGGATTTGTGCGGCAATCTGCTGACGCGCTCCGGCACTACCACTCGCACGGCGCAGGAACTGGAAGAGCGACTCGCATTTCTCGCAGCGATGCTCAACTCCGGCATCGGCGGCGCGCAGGGGAATGTTTCGCTCAATCTGTTGTCCAAAGACCTTGATGAAGGTTTGACGATTCTTCGCGAAGTGTTGACGCAACCGCGTTTTCAGCCGGATCGCATCGAATTGCAGAAGCAACAGATGTTGCAGCGGATGAAACAACGTAACGACGATTCAGCCACGATTGAAGGTTTTGAAAGCAACATCCTCGCATACGGTGAAAAATTCTGGAACAACCGTCATCAAACGGCCGAGTCCGTTGCTGCGGTGACGCGCGAGGATCTGCTCGCTTTTCATCAACGCTGGTTTTCTCCGTCCAATTTTGTACTCGCGGTCAGCGGTGATTTTGACCGCGCCGAAATGATTAAAAAATTAGAGACGTTGTTTGCGGATTGGCCGATTCAAGGCGAAACGCCGCCGCCGGTTCCGAGCGATGTGACGCTGGCTAAACCAGGTGTGTATGTAGTGGACAAGGAGGTTAACCAGGGGCGCGTTTCGATGATGTTGCCGGGAATCATGCGCGATCATCCCGATTATTTTGCGGTGACCATCATGAATGACATTCTCGGTGGGGGTGGATTTACATCGCGTCTGGTGAATCGCGTTCGTTCCGATGAAGGTCTCGCGTATGCCGTCAGCTCCAGCTTTCCAGGCGGAGTTTATTTCCCGAATGTGTTTCGCGCCGGTTTTCAATCCAAGTCTCGCACTGTGCCCTATGCGATTTCGATCGTGTTGGAAGAAATGAAACGCATCGCCGCCGAAGCGGTGGCCGAAGGGGAACTGGAAAATGCGAAACGCGGGTTTATTGAGCGACTGCCGCGCACGTTCGCGTCCAAAGCACAAATCGTCAACGTGCTCGCGAACGAAGAATTCACCGGACGCTATTTCACCCATCCTGACTATTGGCAGACCGTGGCTGCTAAAATTCAAAACGTGACCGGTGATGACGTTAAGCGAGTCGCCGAAAAATATCTGACACCGGAGCGCCTTGTCATTCTTGTGGTGGGCGACAAAAAGGAAATCCTGAAAGGTCATCCGAATCATCCGGTGAAGCTCACGGATTTCAGCAAGAATTTTGTGGAACTGCCGTTGCGCGATCCGTTGACGATGAAGCCAACCCAGAAGACGGATGCAAACTAAGCGCTTTATTTCGGCGCGGCGGCAGAAACTTTCTCCGCGAGTTCGTTGTAACGCGTGACGACGTCATTGTGATTAGTCACCAGTTCATTGTATTTCTGCACTGATTCGTTGAGGCGTTCGCCCAGGTTGCTGATGCTGGCGTTGGCTTCCACAATCCGCTGATCACGCTCCGTCACCGCCTCCATCCAGTTCGTCAATGCGCTCTGAAGTTGCTCGCGGTCAGCCTGCAATTCTTCATTCAATCGCTCGGCGCTTTGCAATTTTTCTTTGGTTGCCGTCAATTCTTCGCGCGCACTGGTGAACTGCTCTTTGAAGAGCGCCAGATCTGCGGTCAGGCCTTTGATATTCTTTTCCTGCTCCTCAAGTTTCTGCGTCTGGCTTTGACGCAGCTTTTCGAGGTCATTGACGGTGAGATTCAACTCCCGATTCTGGCGCCACTGAAAAACACACAACCCCGTCAAAATGACAACGCCAATCAGATTGAAGATTTGCAGCTTGCGATTCATTTCGCCGGGTCGCGAATTTCAAACGCCACTTTTTCCACTCCTGCACCGCGCACCACGTCGAGCACGTGAATCACGTCGCCGTGCCGCGCCTCCTGATCACCGCTGATAAACACGCGCAGGTTATTGTTGGTTTGTTGAAAGGCTGCGAGCTGTTGCGCCAGTTCATTCAAACCCATCGGCTGTTGGTCGCAATAAACCATTCCCGCCTTGTCCACGGTGATGTTGATGAAATCTTTCTGCGTGTCGGTGTTCGCCACGGTGGCGGTCGGGAGATTCACCTTCACACTTTTCATGTTCACCATGCTCAGGCTCACCAGCATGAACGCCGCGAGCAAAAAGAACATGATATCAATCAACGGAATGATTTCGATGCGTGCGCCTTCCTCGGTGGGAAGTTTGGAGCCCAGTTTGACCGGCATACCGTCAAGGCGTAGAAGGTCGGGTTGCCACGGCGCGCGCGCGCGCAAATTCCTCCAGATCGTAACCGTGATGTTTGGCTGATTCGACGATGAGTTCGACGTGGTTGATCGTGCGTTCGAGGCGCGACCGGAAATGTGCGAGGCGACGATTGAAAAAGTTATACGGCAACAGACAGATGATGGCGATGCCGAGGCCGCATGCCGTGGCAATCAATGCTTCCGCAATACCGCCGCTGACTTTCACCGCCGCCAGTTCTTCGCTGCCCACGAAATTGAACGAGTGCATGATGCCGACAACCGTGCCGAGCAAACCGAGCAACGGCGCGAGCGTGATGAACGTACTCAGAATCCACAATCGCTTTTCCGCGTGCTCGATTTCGTCAGTGGCGCGCAATTGCATCGCTCCGAGCAACGACGTGTGTGCATGCAGCAAACCTTCATGCACCGTCGCGAGCATCGGATCATTTGCCTGCCGCGTAAGTTTAACTGCGTGTTCGAATCGGCCCTGACTGATTGCTTCGAAGGTTTCGTTCAACGTCTCAGACCGCGTGCGGCGATTCAACCCCCACCACCAGATGGAACGTTCCACCACGACCACGAGCGCGGCGATGAGACAAAACAAAATCGGCCACATAATCGGGCCGCCCCGAATAAAAAAATCAACTACGACGTTGGCAAATACTGGAGTCATGAACGTTCTTTCGGCAGGACGAAGCGAAAATCAATCCGGTATGTGCGCGGTGTGCCCGAGGCGAATTTCCATTCGCGGCGGACCGTTCGCAAAGCCGAATTATTCAACATGGGCCACGGCGATGGTTTATCCACTTCGACCGAAATGACGCGACCGTTTTCACCCACGGTAAAGAGAATCCCCACCACGCCTTCCTGACCTTCGCGCTGGGCGCGGAGCGGATATTCCGGCGCTGGCTGTTTGCCTTCGCCTTGACCATAAATCAGTGTTTCCACTACCGGCGCGCTGGCGGTGGTCACTGCATTGTCATCGGCGCGCGCGGCACTATAACTCGCTTGCGACGCCTCGACGATTCGGGTTGGACCTTCCACCGGTACGGCGAACGCCACCGCGGGTGAAGGCAATGCGACGGCGACGGGTTGAGGTAATTGCGGTTGAAGAATCGGTTGCGCGGTAGGCGGTGGTGCGACCGAAGAATTCGCCATCTTCGGTGGAGCGATATCAGCCAGCGGCGCGCTCGTCAGTTCCACGTTCAACATTTCCACCTGCATCGAAGCCGGCTGCGCTTTCGCAATCAAGGGGCGCGCATAAGGCAGCACAAAACCGATCGTGCCGATCAACGCGCAACTGACCCAGAGAACCAACGTCAGAACTGGAACAAGGTGGGATTCAGAAACATTCGAAGCAACGCTCCGCAGCGGCACCGTGTCCGAAATTTCCGGACAAACAACCCACGAACTCATTCCTGGCAGCGTGGCGACGCGTTTCATCATGGCTACGCTACTGGATGAGCCATTTTGCCGCTGTCGGCGGCTTGCGTTTCTTTAATGGCCATTTGCACTCCGCCTTACGCAACAAAGTGCAAGATCAGGTTAATCTGATTTTGGCAAACGCCCGAAGAACCGTCGCAACGTAAGCGCAAACCCCGTCCAGACAAGCAGTAGCGCCCCAGCCGAGGCTAATCCCGCCACCGCCTTACCCACCACTCCCAACGCTTCGCCTGTGTGCAGGAAACGCGTCCACGAACGGATTTGCCGACCGAGATTCTGATCCGCATAACCTTCCTTTTTCAACACGTTGCCGGTGTAAGGATCGAGCGTGAGTGTGGTCGTCGCGAACAACGGCCATTGCCCTTTGGTCTTAATCGCCAGCGTCACCGGTTGCGCTGCCCCGCGACCTTCGCGTCCCCCTTCACCGCGTCGCTCGCTGTTACCACTCGCACGATTTCCCTCGCGCGCTCCTTCGGTGCGATTCGCATCGGATGTGGCGAGTTCCCCTGCAGGAAGATTCGTTGCAGTGTTGGCTGCATTAGCAGCGGGAGCGTTGGTTGCCCCCGGACGTCCACCGCGTCCGCCGGTGCGATAGGAAATCTGTTGCCAATCCGGAAATTCCTTTTGCGCGGTCGCGAACATCACTTCAAGACCCAGTGGCCGACTGCCGGGTGGCGGAGTCGGAACTTCCACATTCGCTGTTGGCGCACCCGGACCGGCTTGCCGCGGCGGTTCATTACCGGTAACGCGATAAATCAAATCGGTCGCCCAGCGATACGAAATCGGCATCGCCGTCGCCGTGAGCACAATCAACACCGGCGCACACCAGAGGCCGACGGCGTTGTGCCAATTGAAATCACGCGCCTTGCCGCGCAGTTTGAAGCTCATCAACCCGACCGATGCGAGAATTTTTTTGGTCCATTGCCGCGGCCACCACAGATAAAGCCCGCTGACGGCGAGAAAGAGAAATGCGACATTACACGCACCTGTAATGGCTTTGCCGAGCGCCCGTTTTTCGTCGTGCCCGCCGACGTAACGATGCAAATCAACCATCAGGTGCATGAACTCGCGCGTGCGTTTCGCGCCTTGTTCACGCACCTCGCCCGTATAAGGATTCACGTAAAATGCATTCGTGCGACCATAACTCACCGCGACTGCAATCGTGGGATCTGCTTCAAGTGTGATGCTGGCCGGACGATCGCCCGGACCTTGCTCGCGCAGAATGGCGAGCAGTTGCTCTAAATTCATTGGTGACACACCTGGCGAAGGCGGGGTGACGCGACGCACATCGCGTTCAGCCCAGGCGATGATTTCTTTTTCAAACGCCAACGCTACGCCGGTGGCGGACATGATAAAAATCACCACGCCCGCGACGACGCCCGCAATCAGGTGTAACCAGAAGAGAATTTTACGAAATCTGCCGTTCACATTTCGGCCCATTGCCGGAGGAGATTGTGATAAACGCCGGTGAGCTGGACCGCCGAAGAATGATTGGGATGATCGCGATTCAACCGCTGCAACGCGATATCAAGATCGAACAGAATCGAGCGCTGACCGTCGTCGCGAATCATGCTTTGAATCCAGAAAAACGAACACAACCGCGCGCCGCGCGTGACCGGCTTCACGTGATGCAGACTGGTCGCTGGATACAACACCATGTGACCCGCTGGCAGTTTCACGCTCTTCAAACCGTACGTATCTTCAACGCACAATTCGCCGCCGTCGTATTCCTCCGGTGCTGCGAAGAAGAGCGTCGCTGACAAATCGGTGCGAATGCGATGCGGCGTGCCCGGCACTTGGCGAATCGCATTATCCACATGCGTGCCGAAAGATTGTCCGCCGGAATAACGATTAAACAACGGCGGAAACACCTGCAACGGCAGCGCCGCGGCCATGAACAGCGGATTTTTTCCGAGTGCCTTGAGAATCATGTCGCCGACCTGTCGCGCCGCAGGATGGCCTTCGGGAATCTGCATGTTGTCCTTGGCGCGCGCCGATTGGTAACCGGCCGTGACCTTGCCGTCCACCCACTCGGCCGCATCAAGGATTTTTCGCGCCTCGGCGACCTGCTCGGGCGTCAGAACATCAGGAATGACAATCATCATACGAACGACAACTTAGAATTTGAACTCCGCGGTGAGCATCGCGGAACGGCCTGCGCCCGGAACAAAATGCCCGCCACCGACGCGATCAATGTAACGCTCATCCGCGAGATTGTATGCGTTCAAGCGCAACGTAATGTTTTCGTTCACCTCGTAAGCAAGCATGGCGTCGAACAACCAATAAGCTGGCGCGCGACGAACAGCAGCGTTGCTGCTCAAATTATTCAACCGCTCGCCGACGTAATTCGCGCCACCGCCAATCTGCACATTCCACGGCAGTTGATACGTCGTCCACAGATTGAACGAGTGCTTCGGCGTGTTGCCGAATTCCGCGCCGACATCTGAAGCGTTATTGGACTGCTTGATTTCGCTTTCCATGTAAGCGTAACCGGCGAACACCATCCATTCCGGCGTGATGCTCCCGGAAACGCCCAATTCAAATCCCTGCACAATCTGCTCGCCGTCCAACGTGACAATATCATTGGCGGTCGTCTGGGTTCGCGCGTTGACTTTTTCCGTGCGAAAAACGGCCGCGCTCAGCAACAGACGTTGATTGAAAAATTCCCATTTCGTCCCCAACTCAAACGTGCGTGTTTCCTCCGCATCGAGGTTGATGCTGTTAACGCTGTTGCTCGCGGAATTGAGAACCAGGCCGGTGTTACCTTCGAGCGACGGATTGAAAGAGGTGCCGTAACCGAAGTAAATGCTGCCGTTTTCGCGCGGCTTGAACACCAGCGCGGCGCGCCAGCTCAACAGATCGTCCGTGTTGCTCAACGCATTGGTGTCGGAATAGTAGTCGGTTTCGATGTGATCGAATCGCGCGCCACCCGTGATTTCCCAGCGTTCACTCAACTTGATGGTGTCAGCCAGATAAGGTGCGAACGTGTCGGCTTTTGCGTTGCTCGGAGTGCCGGTGATAGGCGGCATCGGACCCAATGGCAAGTCGAACGGATTCGGATTGAACAAATCGGTTTGCGGCTGATTTGCGGTTTGCGCTGAATTTCGGTTGCCCTGGTTTTCATGCGCGAATTCGAAACCCGCGACCAACGCGTGCTCAATTGGTCCGGTGGTGAATTCCGCAACCAGGTCGGTTTGATTCGCGAAAATCTCGTGTTCGATTTCCCGGCGCTGCAATTGGCGATTCAACAACGTGCTGTTGTTCACATCCGCGAAGCGCGGCGCGGTGATGGCGGAATTCCGATACGTACGTCCGTAGCGCGTCAAGTTTCGTAGCGTGAATTCTTCGTTGATATCATGCTCAATGATTCCGGTAGCGACATCGTTCTCGATGTCTTCGAAGTCGTAACCCTTGAGGCCGTAGAAATTGTTGTAGTTAACCGGCGGCGTGCCATTGCTGTAAGGCGCAAGCACCGGATTAGCATTCGCCGGCACCCACGGAATACCGTAATCCGGCACGCTCTCCTGAACCATGTGTTGAAAGCTCAGCGTCAGGCGCGTCGGCGCTCCCAAGCCAAACGCCAACGACGGCGCGATGCCATAACGCGAACCCTCCACATGATCGCGACCGGGTGTGTCGGCTTCGTGAAGCATCGCGTTCAGTCGAAACGCCGTTCCGCCGAGCCAGCCTTCGTCGCTCGGCGCCACGGGTTGATTGACGTCGAGCGTCAAACGCCGATAGGCATCCGTGCCGAATCCGGCCGAACCGGTATAAAACGGATCGAGCTTCGGTGTCTTACTGGAAAGATTGATTGCACCACCCGTTGTGCCGCGACCGCCGTAAGACGAAGCCGGCCCTTTGGAAACTTCAATCTGCTCGACGTTATACGGGTCACGTGAATAAGCGCCGAAATCGCGCACGCCGTCCACATAGATATCGCTGCGCGCATTGAAACCGCGAATGGAAAGATTATCGCCCGGCAAACCACCGCCACCTTCACCGGCTTGCATACTGATGCCGGGAACATTGCGCAACACATCGCGCAAACTCGCCGCGCCTTGCTCTTGAATGACCGCTTGCGGAATGACCGTGATAGTCTGCGGAATATCGCGAATCGGCTGCGTGTATTTCGGCGAGGAAACGGTTTCCGGTTTGTACGCGGAACGCTCCGTGCCTTCGACCACGACATCAGGCAATTGCGCCGGTGCGTTGGTCACTGTGCCCGTGGGATTGTTGGTCTGAGCCACCGCGGCAAAACCTTGGGCCATAAGCAGAGCCGTCAGAGGCTTGCGAGTCTGGTCATTCATGAGGCACAGAAGCTAAGCGAATCAACCGGTCGTCTGCTGTCGCTGCCTTGCGATTCTTTAACGGTGACTTGCAGCGCCTATCCGCTTGTCTTTTCCCGGTTTCTCCGTAAGCAATCTGCCAAATGGATTCCAATCCCGAACTATCGCCAACCGAACCCGCAGCGTTGGACGCGCGAGCCAATGAACATCTGCTGCGCGGACTGAGCTTGCTGGAATCCAAGGCAACCAACGACTTGCGCGAAGCGGTGCGCTGTTTCGACCTTGCCATTTCGTTGCGTGCGCAACTCCCGCTCGCAGCCAATCCATGGTATCGCTATGGTCTGATCGCAGGTTATCTGAATCGCGGCGACGCGTTAACTCGCCTCGGTTCGCCTGATAATCTGGCTGCGGCCGTGGCAGCGTTTGATGAAGGCTTGCGGCATCTGCGCGAACTCCCGATGCACGAAAGTCCGCTCTTCGTGAAACGACTCACCATCGCGTGGTTGAATCGCGGAATCGCGTTATCGAAGCAGCGCTTGCCTGGAAGTCTGGAAGCGGCGAGTGAATCTTTTTCCGAAGCTATCGCGGCAGCGAAACATTTCTTTTCGCTGACACCGAACGAAGGTCGCTCGTTACTGGCCAGCGCGTGGTTCAATCACGCCAATACGCTCATTCAATTCGATCCACCACAAGCCGAGATCGCGCGCGTGGCGGCACACGAAGCGTTGAAAGTGATTGCGGTGATTGATTCGCACGATGCGACTGCCGCCGATATCGGTTTTCGTTCCCGGCACGTGTTATGTCAGGCCTTGGCGCATTTGCTCGCAGAGAAGAATGACGTCGCTCAATCGGCGCGCGATGTCTGGTGGCATGAAGCAACGGATGCGGTGGATTCCGGAATGGCACTGGCGCGACAGTGGGAAACGCGCGGCACAGAACAATTTCGCGACGCCGCAACGGCGCTATTCCGCTTCGGCTGCCGCGTGTATCAACTTCATCAACCGCATTTTCTCACGGAGTTTCTTTTGGAAAATCTCGATCCCGAGCATTCGCCCGATGCTTTGCGTGCGGATACCGCGTTGCACGCCAGCGCTGCCGAAGCGTTGTGGCAGCGATTGGCGGAACTGCATCGCAACGGCTTCCAGAAACTGAGTACGCCCGAGTTTCAAAAAACTCTGGCGCAATTGCGGGAAGTGCGTTTGACGCACGAGCGGTTGCATGAATTACAACGCGCGCTCAAGAATGCGTGATTAACTCGCGTCGTCTTCTGACTCTTCGAGTTTACTCGCGAGGTAATGTTCTCCGACCAATAATCTGTCGGTGGCTTGCACGCGAGAAGAGTCCCACAACCCGCCTGCTGAGTCACGAATCGGTCGCCGAAGCCGGTGGCAACTGCGGCGGTCGCATGCGTAAGCGCGTTTCCGTCAGCGATTCCAGGAACGCTTTCAGATCCGCCAGGTCCTGCTTGTTCAATCCGAGAGGCCGCAAATGCGATGACTTCACCGGGAACAGCGGATCGTCCTTTTGCTCCGGCTTCGGGCGCACAGTGGCCATGCCGGCGTTGTACATGTTCAACACGCCATCGAGATCAAACAGCCCGTTGTGCATGTACGGAGCGGTGCGTGCAATATTGCGAAGCGATGGCGTTTTGAATTTGCCGACGTCCGCCGGGTTTTTAGTGACAGCGTAGCGACCCAAATCCTCCAGCTTGCGCCCGTAATAAGTGAGTCCTTCGTTGTGAAATTTGTTATCGGTGAAGTTCGGACCGTTGTGACAGTTCACGCAACGCGCGTCAGTGCGGAACAGATGTAATCCACGAATTGCCTCATCGCTCAAAGCGTTGGTGTCGCCACGCAAAAATGAATCGAAGTCATTTCCGCGACTGGTGACCGTGCGTTCAAACGTCGCAATCGCCATCCCCACGCGCGCGAGCGTGATTTCCGGCGAGCCGAAAACCTGAGCGAATTCATTCGTGTAATCCGGAATCCGACCCAGTTTTTCTTTCACCAACTGCTCGTTCGAATGCATCTCATCCACATTGTTGATGACGTCCATCGCCTGTTGCTCCAGCGAATCCGCGCGACCGTCCCAGAAAAACGTTTCGTTGAACGCAGTGTTCAGAACACTCGGTGCATTGCGTTTGAGTTCTTTGCGTTCGTGACCGAATGAAACCGTTCGTCCGTCCGCAAAGGCGAGGTCCGGATCATGACAACTCGCACAACTGATCTGACCCGAACCGCTCAGACGCGGATCGAAAAACAGCTTCTTGCCAAGCTCCGCTTTCGCATCGCTGTAAGGGTTGTGGGTTGGAAACGTCACCAATGGCAACAAACCGATCTCGCGATAGTACGGTTCGATTTCATCGTCAATGTGCGGCGCAGGCCATTCGGAGGCTGGACGCGAGTAGATAGCCCGCAATTCCGCCGCTAGCTTTTTATATTCTTCGTCCGACAATTGTTTGCGCGGTGGTTTGCGTGTGGATGCGACCGGCGGCGTTTCATCGTCATTGGTCGAAGCCTTGGTTTCGGAAGCGGCTTTTGCAGCAGTAATGCGATTAGCGCGACGCAACTCCGTGAGCTTATTCTTTTGCGCGTCAGTCAACAGTTCCCCAATCCCGCGATTAGCGAGACGGAGTTGATCATTCAAATTCAGTTGCGCGGCGCGTTGCGCATCCGGCGGTGTATTCGGCGCAGCCGCCTGACGCGCTGCGGCTCGGGCGGATTCATAGCGATCGCGAATGGAAAACAACGTCGTCCGTTGCTCTTCCGTTAAACCGAGTTCATCCGCGTAATCCCACACCTGCTTCCGCGCCGTGTTCGTGCTTTGGGTAAAGCCAATCGAAGCAGAGAGCAAAATGAACAGAGCGCTCAGCCAGACACCGGAGATTTCAACGCGTTTCAACATGGCCATCGAGATAGAGGTAATTCAGTTTCTTCCGGTTCGAATGCGGATAATACCGGAGTACGCTGCTGACCGCGTTCGGTCCGCCGGAGGTGCCTTCAGACACGCCGAAGACGGAAGGCAAAGCGTAAGTGAAATTGTCCCAGACGACGGTCGTGGCAGACATTTTGGCGAATGCCGCTTCACCGCCCTGTTCGCCCATGAGGTTCTGCGCCCGCGACCACGCGTAATTGACGCCATTCTGCACCAGCGTTTTTCGCCCGGCCGGACACAGCCAGACTTTGTTCGTCGGAACGTAAGCGTTGAAATAATACGGCAGGCTCAACGGGTCATGAAGCATGCGATATGATGAGTTACCGAGCATTTCGCGGGAGGGCAGACGGCTGTTGTGGTCCTGCATGTAGAGGTGATACACGAACGAGAGCTGCCGCAGATTGGACATGCATTGAACGCGATACGCCTTGTCTTTCGCCTTCGCCAACGCCGGCAACAGCATCGCTGTCAGAATGGCGATGATGGCAATCACCACCAGCAATTCAATCAGCGTAAACGCGCGGCGAGCCCGGAAGCACCGACGCGACGGTAACGCGCACGATTCGAACAATTCCGTCATGATTAATTTCCGCCGACCCGGAAGAAGGCGCGTTCGGTCAGATTGGAAATCGTCACACTGCGATTCGTTACTCCTTCAAGCACCGTAGTCCACGTGCCCGTCGTCAAATCCTCCAGACATTCGACGTTGAATGGCGAATAACCACCCGTCCACGTCAGCGTCATTTCATCCGGCCCAGAAGGTTCAAGTGCCAATTCTATCGGCGGCGCCGGCAACGCAACCCGCACAATGGTGCCGCAACCATTATTGATTCCCGGCGGCGTATTCGCGCCGCCGCGAGAAATCGGATAATAAATGAAGAACCGGTTCGTCTCTTCGACCACCAGACCGGAGTTGAATGAGAGATTCGGATAGCCGATTGAATTCACTCCCGTGCCACCGAGATCCACCAGTTTGGTAACAGTGTTGGAAGCGATGTTAAATTTGGCGATGACACCCTGATTGTTCGTGCCGCCTTGCCGCATCATGAAATAAAGCTCGCCGAGCCATTCGGTCAGACCGTTGTAACCCGGTTGCTTGCCGTACAACACCTGAGCCACGGGGTCGTTGGTGAAGTAAAAAAGATTGGTGGAAAAGCCGGTATCAATGTCGTAGCGAACAATCGCGCCAGGATTTGCATTGTTACCCACCGTCATGAAATAGAGCGAGTTCGTGCCGACTAATATCGGATTTTGCGCAGGAAACGCCGTATAACCCGTCCCCAGATCGAGCACTTTCGTGATCACCGGATTATCAAATTCATCGAACGTCATCCGGCCCAGAATTCCCGCGCCGTTACCAAATCCGGTCGCGGTATTCGTGCCACCGGTAAACGTCGTGAAATAATACGCGTCGCCCACCTTCGTGAATCCTTCGTAAGGCTGACGCCCGGTATTCGCGCCGTCGAAATGATGCACCCACGACACCACGTTGGATTCGAGACTGAATCGCACAATCGTGCCCATGCGGTTTGAACCGCCACCGGACGTGGTGCAGAACAATGAATTTCCGATCAACGTCAGTCCGCCCCGCGGCGTTTCTCCGGTAATGTTGCCAGTCTCATCAAAGTGATGCAGGACCGTGACCGTTCCGTTGGTGAGATTGATTTTGACGATGGTGCCATTGTCACCAACGCCGCCATTCTTGGTGGTAAAATACGCTTCATCTCCGACAACCAACAAACCGCCGTCTGGGTTACTGCCAATGTTATTGGCGTAGCTCTCGTCCAGACTGACCACTTCGACAACTTCACGCGTCACGAGATTGAACCGACTGATCGTCCCCACGTCGTAAGTGCCACCGCGTTCGGTCGTGAACCACAGGTTGGTCCCCACCTGAACAAAGCGATCCAACGGATAATAGCCGCCATAACCGATGCCATCGCTTGCTACAAAGTTTAAGTCAGCAACTTTTTCGACTGTTTGCGCAGAAACATCAGGTGTGAAAAACGGCAAGGCGATACCGACGCACATCCACAACCGAACTTTTTGAAACAAATGATTACGATAGGTGCGACGAAGACTCATGCGGGTCAGAAGGTAGCCACCTGCATCGCGTCGTCGCTATTGGCTGCTTGCAAAAGATTGTCGGTCAGTTGCGGCGAACTGTCTTACTTTCCGCACAAGAAATTTTTATTTCACAACCAGGGAGGAAACAAAAATCCATTTTCACCGAAAGAAAAATCGGCCTCCAATCCGACGTAGCGAGAAACCGAAATCAGTTCGTCCGGCTTTTTCCGGTCACTGATTTCTGCGTTGTCGTTGCCAGCGGATACAAACCCGGGCAACAACCGAACGTCTCCTGAAACGCCGCGCTGAAATGGCTGAGGCTGTTGTAGCCGACCTCCATCGCCACTTCGGTGACATTATATTCGCGAGTCTTGAGAAGCTCGGCCGCTTTCTCCATTCGCAACTGTCGCAGATACTGCGTAATCGTCTGCCCCGTCTGCGTGGAGAAGATGCGACTGAGATAAAAATGGCTGCACCCGATTTTCTTGCCGAGTTCTTCGAGCGATGGCGGATTGGCGAGGTTTTGTTTCAACAAAAACATCACTTGCTCCACCCGCTCCTGCGCCAGGCGTTGTTGCCGCGTACAAAACAATTCGCCATCTGCCGGCGGCTGCATCAGAAACGTCACCGCCAATTCCAGCGCCTTGCATTGATACCAGATTGGCTGCGCCGCGGCGTAAACCGGCGGTTGCCGCAACGTGGCGATCAATTGTAATTGCGGCGCGGTCAGCCGGACCGTTGCGGCAGTTACTTCTTCGCAAGGCAATCCATCCACCGCCGCGCGAACGATCGGATGCAACATGGACTTCGTCTCCGCGAGATGTTTCGCGAGAAACGGACAGGAGAATTCTACGGTGAGAAACTTGTGATGCTCACCCGCGGCGCGCTTGGCCGTCAGCGGTTCGTTCTGCCGATAATAAAAACCGGCGGTATTTGGCGCGAATTCCGCACGACTGCCATTACGTTCCACAAATCCACTACCGGCGAGGTTCAAACACAACTCGACGCACTGTGGATGAAACGTGGGCGACCAATCGAATTCGCGGCGAGCCTGAAAATCGTGCCACTCGAAGCTGTAACCCACGCCGCGAAAACTGCCGAACAGCGGTTGCCAGCCCGCGCCCACATCACGCCAGGCCACGGATTCGGAAAAATTCGCAGCCCGCTCGGCGGAGTCGGATTGATTCAACTTATTCGGACGCATGATTCCAGCGTGCCCAGTTTCAGGGAAGATTTTGCCGCTGGCAAGGGATGAATCGCACGC
>CALAYC010000318.1 GCA_937894935.1 uncultured Verrucomicrobiota bacterium | reverse complement strand
CTTCGCGCATAGCGAACGCCCCGATCTTTGGCATGTCTGGAGCGCGCTTGTTTCGCAGCTTGGATTCACCGGCAAACCGGACGAAGCACTCCATGTTGCACAGCAGGCGACCGAGCGATTTCCTCACCTTCCGCAGCTTTGGCTCGATCTCGCCGAAGTACATCAGTGGCGCAACGAATCCGTTCCGGAACTCACCGCCGCTGAACGCGCTTTTGAAATCAATCCCGGCTGGATTCGCAGCGCACTCGCACTGGCTAATCTTCACGAGCGCCAAGGCCGGATGACTGACGCGTGCGAGGTTTGTGAACGTGCGTTGGTTCACTCGCCGCTGGAACCTGCGTTGCATGCCCATTACGCCTCGTTACTCTGGCGACGCAAACAAGTGCCGGAAGCGATTGCAGCATTAGAACAGGCGCTGCGCATTGCGCCCGGTTACGACTGGGCGTGGGAACAGATGAGCGGTTGGGCGGAGGAATCCGGCCAAACGGACCGCACTACGAAGTTTGCCCGCCAATTGGCTGATGAACGTCCGGGTGAAGCACGTGTCTGGATCGTGCTCGCCCGCGTCATGGACAAATCTTCTCCGGATGAACGTCTCGCCGCCGTCGAACGTGCGCTGCAACTGGACAATCGTTCTGCCGAAGCCTGGGACTTGAAAGCAGAACTGCTCACCTCAGCGGAACGTTTCGACGATGCCATCCGCGCCTGCACCGATGGAATGGCCGCCTGCACCACAGAGTTATTCGTGTTGCAAGGCCGACAAGCATGGGTGGAAGCGCAGCGAAAAAATCTTCCAGCGGCAATCGAACTGATGCGCGCGGCCCTTGCGGAAAATGCGAGTTACCTCTGGGGCTGGAGTCAACTCGCCTATTGGCTCGCGGAAAGTCAGCCGGCTGAAGCCATCAAAGCGGTGGAAAACATCATCCGCCTTCGCCCCCAGGAAGCATGGGGATACAACCGCCTTGGTTACCTCAAACTGGCCCAACAAGACAAAGCCGGGGCGCAAACCGCCTTTACAACCGCGGCGCGACTCGCCCCCACGGATCCGGTCGCTATGCAATATCTGTTTGATTTGCAGTTGGAGAGCAACGACATGGATGGCACAGCAGCAACGTTGCACCAGATGCAGACTCATCTGCCCGGCGCCCGCACTATCACTGCGGAAATTCGTTTTCTGTTGCGGCGCGGCGAGCAGAAACACGCGCTCCAATCTTTTGAAAAATTATGCGGTTCACCCGATCCCGATCCGTGGCCGGTGCGGGCCGCAGCAGAAGCGTTGCGTCGCGTCGGTTACCAGAACAAGGTACTGCGGATTATTCGGCATCATCTCAAGCGACCCAATGCCAATCCGCAACTTGCAGCGACTGCAATTGAATTGATGATGACCACCCGTCAATGCTTCGACTCGTTGTGGTTCTTCTTCGAGTTGAAGTCCGGCGTTGCTCAACAACGCGCCGCTGCGCCACTCGTTCAAGGTCTGGCGGAACATCAGAGCAAACGGCTCCTGCGCTGGTTGCTGTGGCGACGTCGGGAAATGCTGTTTCGCGACGACCTCACCTGGGAGCGCGTGGGTTATGCATTGTTGCAGCACGAACGCCCGCACGCAGCGGCCGAATGGCTCAGCGATTGGCCCCAGCGACCGCACGTTCCCATCCACGTTTTGTTCAATCATTGCCTCGCACTGCGGTTACTCGGAAAATACGACGAAGCGCATCGAGTGGCAACGTATGCGTTGAAAACCTGGCCTCATCGCGAAGGTGCAGACGACATGCACCTTTTCCTCGCGGTCGAAGAAGCTCTCGCTGGCGCACCCGACGTAGCGCAAACGCACATTGAGAAAGCCACGATTCGGACTGATTCCGCTTACGACCGGCAAATGCTGACGTTAGCGAAAAGTCTGGTCACTCTGCAACGGACAGCTTCGACTGAAATGACAACAGCTTTCAAATCGGTACGACGCGACCTGATGGCAGCCTTTGCAGGTAGCTCGCTGACAAATGCAAATAAGGATGTCCGCCGCACGTTTCAACGCGTTGGAAAAGTGATCGCTAAACTGGTCGGTCGTAGCGCCGGTTGGTGGTTCTGGTGGAGATTAAATGGCCACCAAACCCTGTGGTGCAGTATCGCCGCAGTAATTTTGATCGGCATTCATCCGTTCGCGTTGATACTGCTGACTCCGGCAATCCTGTGGCACGTCCGCCGCAGTTGAGATAAACTCATTCAATAACCTCCGCCCGTAATGCTGTCCGGCGCGGACCTCGCGCGTCAATCTGAAACGCCGTTTCGATCCGTTTCAACGCAGCCTGTGCCTGCGCTTCGTTCGCGGCGTGAATGCGACACAGTGATGCGCCTTTGGCTACGCGTTCGCCCGGTTTGGCGAGTCGATCCACACCAACGTCGTAGTTGATTTTCGATTCCTTGGTTTGTCGTCCGCCGCCGAGATCGCGGATCACTTCTCCAATGATTCGCGCATCACAACTCGAAACGTAACCGGTTCGCCGCGCTTTCACTTCCAGAACCACCCGCGCGGTCGAATCGCGATTCAACCGCCGTCGGACCGCCGCGAGATCCGCACCTTGGGCAATCAGCATTTCGTCCCACTTCCGTCGCGGCGCACCGGAGCTCAAACACGCGACGACCTGTTCACGCGCGACGACAAGATTTTTAGTTTTGCGGGTTTGCACCAGCAGATGGGCGGCACACTCAATCACCAATCTGGAAAAATCCTCCGGGCCAGAACCTTTCAGACACGCCACACTTTCTTTTACCTCCAACCAATTACCCGCCGCACGACCGAGTGGCGTGTTCATGTCCGTCAAAATCGCGCGCGTGTTCACACCGCATTGACGCCCCAACGTCACCATGGCGCGCGCCAGTTTGCGAGCGTCCACCTTGGTTTGCATGAACGCCGCCGTGCCAAATTTCACGTCCAGGATCAAAGCATCGAGATTCTCCGCGAGTTTTTTAGAAAGTATTGATGCGGTAATCAGCGGAATACTCGGCACGGTGCCGGTTACATCGCGCAACGCATAAAGTTTCTTATCCGCTGGCACCATGCGCTCGGTCTGCCCGCAAATTACGCAACCGACTTCCTGTACGATTTCAACGATGCGTTTCTTCGGCAGCAACGTTTGAAACCCTGGAATGGAATCCAGCTTGTCCAACGTGCCGCCTGTGATGCCGAGGCCGCGTCCCGAAATCATCGGCACACGAAAACCGAGACACGCCAGCAACGGCGCAAGCGGCAACGAAACTTTATCTCCCACGCCACCGGTCGAGTGTTTGTCCACGAGTGGACGTTTATCTTTGGGAAAGCTCAATACCTCGCCGGAATCCCGCATTGCCAGAGTCAACGCAGTGGTTTCTGCTTCGTTCAACCCGCGGAAAAAGACGGCCATGAGAAAGGCCGCCATCTGATAATCCGGAATGTCGCCCGCCGTAAACGCGCGCACGGCGTCGCGAAGTTGCGCTGCCGTCAATCTTTCACCCGCACGCTTGGCTTCAATGAGCGAGAGAAAGTTCACAGTCAATGAAGCGCGTTACAGTTTCCCGACAAATCGTTTCAGCCGCACCATCGCTTCTTTGATGTTGTCGAGACTCGTCGCATAGGCGCAGCGCACGAAACCTTCGCCGCATTCTCCAAATGCCGTGCCCGGAACAAGCGCGACCTTCTCTTCATGCAGCAGCTTCAACGCAAAATCTTTCGCCGGCAGCTTGAACTTCGCCACGCTCGGAAACGCGTAAAACGCTCCGAGCGGCCGATGACATTCCAATCCCATGTCCGCAAATGAACTGGCGATAAAATTCCGTCGCCGCCGATATTCTTCGACCATCGCAGCAACGTCCGTCACCCGCGCGAGAGCTTCGATTGCGGCTTTCTGCGCGAGCGATGACGCACAAAGCATCGTGTATTGATGAATCTTCATCATCGCCTCGATCAACTCCGCCGGACCGCAAGCGTAACCGAGCCGATACCCCGTCATCGCCCACGCCTTCGAAAAGCCGTGCAGAAAAATCGTGCGATCCCGCAATCCCGGAATACTCACAATACTCGTGTGCGGCGTGTCGTACGTCAGCTCCGCGTAAATTTCGTCTGTGATAACGATGAGGTCGCGTTCGACGGCAAACTTCGCAATATCCTCCAAATCCTCACGGCTCATGATTGCGCCCGTGGGATTGTTCGGAAAATTCAGCATCAAGACTTTCGTCTTCGGCGTGCACTGCGCTTCGAGCATCGCACGCGTGAGGCGGAAACCATTTTCGGCTTTCGTCTCAACAGCTAACGGTTTTCCACCGGCAAAAAGAATTGTCGCGCGATACGACACGTAACACGGTTCATGATACAGCACTTCATCGCCCGGATTGAGCAGCGCGCGCAATGCAAGGTCCAGCGCTTCACTGACACCGACCGTGACGAGGATTTCGTTGTCCGGGTTGTATTCCGCGCCAAAATTCTTCGCGACATATTTGGATAACGCCCGACGCAGTTCGATGTAACCGAGGTTACTCGAGTAATGCGTCGCGCCGCGTTCAAGCGCGAAGACCGTTGCTTCACGCACGTGCCAGGGCGTATCGAAATCAGGTTCGCCGATGCCGAGACTGATGACATCTTTCATCGTCGTGACGATGTCGAAGAAGTCCCGGATGCCGGAGCGCGGAATATCGCGCACCACGGTGTTGATGCGATTACGGAGTGACGGAGAGCCGTTCATCGGAAGATTCCTGGTGCATCAAGACGCCGAGGCGCTTGTAGGTTTTCAACATGAAATGCGTGGAAGTCGAGAGCACGCCTTCGAGCGACGATAACTTTTCACTGACGAACGACGCGACTTCGCGCAGGTTGCGCCCTTCCACAAACAACAACAGATCATACGTACCGCTCATCAGATACGCAGAACGCACTTCGGGAAATTTGCTGATGCGTTCGGCGATGTGATCAAATCCGCCTTCGCGTTGCGGCGTGACTTTCACTTCAATCACTGCCGTAACGGTGTCGAGGTCCAGTTTGTCCTCGTTGAGAATTGCCTGGTAACCGCGAATAACACCGGACTTTTCATATTCGGCGATGCGACTGGCGACATCGGCAACGGATAAATTGAGTTGTTTCGCGAGATTCTCGCGACTTTCGAGCGCGTTGCTCTGCAATAATTTCAGGAGTTCGTCCATATCGAGCCTTTTGAAGGCGGCGGAAAACGTAGCGGTAGAAATGGGGCTTCGTCGAGCGCAGAAACAGAAGCCGGTTTGGCTGACAGATTATTCGATGGAACGAATGATGGTCGGCGCCGCGTTCGTCGTCGAAGCCGGACCGGGAGCAGCCGGAGCAGCTTCCGCCTCCAGACCCATTTGCGCCCGCAACGCCGCTCGCAATTCATACGGCCACGGGCTGCGCTCCGGATCCAGAAGTTCGCGCAACACTTCCTGCCAGATTTCATCCACGGGTCGCAATCCCACGCGCGCACGATTCGCCCCGTCGCCAATCTTCTTCATGTAGGTCTGGTAAAGAACGCGGGAAAGTTTATCCAAACCGTCAAAGTGTTTGCGGTTTCCAATCGCCAACATTCGATAAGCCGTGCGTGCGTGACCGTAAAGAATCGCCGTAACCCGATCGCGCGACGTTTCACTCACGTCTTCAACGATGCGGCCGAGAGCGAATTCCTCCAGAGTGATGTTGCCGGGCAACGAATCCGGCTGTCCGGATAACAACGGTTTGTTCGGATATTTCTGCCCGAGAATGCGAAACCATTTCAATGCTTCGGGAATCCGGTCATTCGCATAAAGAAAATAAATTGCGTTCCCGAGCATGTTCCGATGCGCCGTTTCGATGTTCGTGCGCATGTCCGGCTCTTCTTCCATTGCCTCCTCATACGCGGAACTGACTTTGTCCACGATGTCGAGATTCGGCCCGAACTCGAAAGTCTGCGTGTAAGGATCGGCAATCAATTTGCCGCGTTGAAAGCTCAGCAACAGCGATTGATAAATGACCCGGCGCACCTGCATCAATTCATCCGCTTTGACTTTCGTGGGATTCTCTTCCGCGCGTTTCAATCCCGCTGCCGCCCAATAAATCGCGTGCGCCTCCGGCAAGCGCCATTCCAACGGCCCGTACTGTTCGTTCACCTGTTTCATGAACGCCGGGTCCATCTTGTATTTGTTGGTCAACAGTTGCAGCCGCGCCAACGCCTCTTCGGATTGCGGATTCAACAATTCGTCCAGATTTGGTTCACCTCGACCAAAGACCTCCGTCATCTCCTTCAGCCATTCCTGCTTGTAATGCATGTTCGCGTCGTCAAGGTTCGCGCCCATTTTGTGCTGAAAGTGCCAGGCTAATTCGCGATAAAGCAACGGCTCGTTGGGGTTGTATTTCAAACCTTCGTCGCGCAGCAACGTGATGCCTCGCTGCACCCAACGCCAGCGGTCTTCGAAATCTTTGAACTTTACGGAAATGTTGTAAGACATGTTCCAGGCCTGCACCGCCCAGACCTGCACGTAATGCGGCTCAAGCTTCGTGATCCAATCCGCCAGTTGCGCCATCTCGAAAAACTTGTCGTTTTCCTGAAGTTCCGTGGCGCGAATCCACAGCATGTTCGCAATCAGCCCGCGAAATCCGCCCAAAGCTACCGTCGTGAACGCCAACACCGGCGGCGCATTTTCCAACGGATCAACCCGCGTCAAACCCAGCTCCGCGCGATCGCGATTCAAACTCCGTTGCGTAAACGTCGCGCCGATCAACAGCACCACGGCCAGTCCCAACTGAATAATTTTTTTCAAACGTTCGTTCATGATCGTCTCGTCACGTTTGATTTTGCGCCGTGGCCAGTTCCCGTCGGCTGAACATCCAGACGCCAAATGCCGCGATCGCGCCGCCCAGCACCAGCACGATTTGCACAAATGCGCGACCCAACTCCGTCCACGCAATACTCCGACCGCTGCTCAGCGCATCGATGGGCGAATAATCCTTGGCCATGTTGATGACGAACAGAATTCCTTTGAACGTCGGAATGACAATGACGTCGAACGGCGAACTGCCTTTCTCGCCTGTTTCCTGGTTGTAATTCATGATCGTGCCTTCGGCGACTGCATTGGCCATCGTGCTGGTGGAAAAAACTAAAACCAGCGCCGACACCGCGACAAAGGCCGCAACCGGGAACGAAAGGAAACTGGCTGCCGCCAAACCCAGCGTGGCTAATAACGCCATCCAGCAGAAAATGATTCCCAGGCCGCGCGCGAAGTTCAGCGCAAAACCGCCTTCGCGATACAACACTTCAATTCCATCCTCGACCGTGAACAACAACGAAACCGGATTCGGATTAAATGCCGTCACCGTCAGCACCCCATTTTCATCGAACAGATTCGCCGGAATCTCGAATTCATGAAACGTATCTGGCGCGAGACTCATCGGCTCGGACGTCTGCCAGAAGTCTGTTTCCTGCGGCACGCCGATACGCCAAAAAACATCAAATGTTCCTGAGGCATTGCCCTGCGCGGTATTGAATTTAACCCGTAAATAAAGCGGTTGATCGCGCAGGAAATTCTTCGCGAAGCCTAAATCAATCTTCCAGCTTTGCTCGTAACCCGGCGGAAGATTTTGCACGTAGGCTTTCATGCCTTCCGCGATTTGCTGACGCAGAATCGGAATTTCGTTTGGCGCCACCGGCGCTCGCTCCAGCGCTCGCTTCAGTTCCTCCTCGGTGGCCCGTTTGATCTCTTCCTCAAACGTGGGGGGACGCGCCGAACCACGCGCCACCATTACTTCCTGGCGTAATATCGCCTGTTCTTTCGGCGAAAGCTGCGTCGCGCGCCATTGCAGCAACAGAAACACGCTCAAGCCGGAAATGAACAACAGCGCCGCATTGAGCGACATCAACCCGAGCCATTTGCCCAACCAGATTTGCCAACGCGCAATCGGCTTCACCACCATCATCTGCATCTGTGATTCCTCGATGTCGCGCGCCAACGTCCCGCACGCAAGCCACAGCGTGGAAATTCCCAACAGCCCGGTAATGGTGCTCAGCGTGTAAGTCAGAAGAATCTGCGTAAACCCGCGCGCCGTCCCGTCGTCCTTGATCAGAATCGGCAACCCCACCACCGCGGCGAGCAGCAAAACCACGATCACAATGAACAGCCGGAAGCGAAACGCCGCTTTCCACGTCAGCGCCATTACTGCGGCAATCTGCTGACCAAACAACGTCCGCGCCAGCCATGGAAAAAATCCGAAGGCGGTGAGCAACTTCACGCCGAGACGCGTCAGGAAATTGAAGGCTGCCTCCATGAGTCAGGAGCAAAGTTTCATTTCTTTTTGCCGAGCAGCGATGAAAGTTTCTCGTCGGCTTTTGCCAGATCTTCCGTTTTCTCCGGAGTCGGCGCGGGTTTTTGCGGCTCCGGCGTCGGCTCAGTTTTCGTGAGCGATTCCAGTTTCTTTTCGTTTACCGCTGGCGCGGTTGATTCGGAAGAAACCGGAGCAGACGCCGGCGTAGCAGCCGTCGGCAACGTCAATTTCTCCAGCACTTTGTCCGGTGCAGGTTTCGTTTCAACACCTGCGCGGAGATATTCCGCCACGCGCGCGCCAGATTGCGCACCGCTGGTTTGCTGCGCGGCTTTCTTCGCTTTCTCCACGACCTCGAGAAAATAACTCTCCAGATTTTGCGTCGGATTATCCACGCGCACTTCGCCATTCCCGATATCGTTGCGAATGATTTCCAACACCCGCTCCATCGTTTCGCGCGGCAGCACCGGCGTCGTAATCCGCAACGTATCCGGCTTCGACAGCAATTCCCGCAACGTACCAATCGCCTGAATTTTACCGCCGTAATAAATCACCACGCGATCGCACACATCCTCCACGTCCGACAGCAAATGGCTGCTGAGAATTACCGTCTTGCCGCGTTCGGCGAGTGCGATAATCAAATCTTTAATTTCACGGCAACCAATCGGATCGAGCCCCGCCGTCGGCTCATCGAGAATGACAAGGTCCGGATCGTTGATCAGCGCTTGAGCGAGACCGATGCGACGCTGCATACCTTTGGAAAATTCTCCCACGGTGCGCGTGAGCGTCTGGTTCAAACCGACCATTTCGAGCAACTGTTCCGCGCGTTTCTCCCGGTCGTTTTTATCGAGGTGAAACAGGTTGCCGAAAAAATCCAGCGTTTCCCGGGAATTGAGATAGCGATAGAGATACGATTCTTCCGGCAGATAACCGATGCGCGCTTTGGTTTGCACGTGCCGCGGCGATTGTCCAAAAACTTCGATGTGTCCCTTGGTCGGATAAAGCAATCCGAGCAGCATCTTCACCGTCGTGGACTTGCCGGAGCCGTTCGGCCCGAGCAACCCGAACACTTCGCCGCGCTTGACGTCGAAATCCACGTCATCCACCGCGCGCGCTTTGGCGCGGCCCCAAAAATCCTTGAACACCTTCGTCAGCCCGCGCACGGACACGACGACCTCGGCAGATTTCCCGCCTGCGGTTTGAGCTTTCGGGTTGGATTCGGTCGCTATCATGCTCGATTCTTTTTTTCAACTAATGCGCGCAACACTTCGGCCAGTCCGGCTTTATCAAAATCCTTCTTCGCAACGCTGATCAACGCGTTGTAAACCGAGCCATCATCAGCCGGAAATGTAATGCCATTACATTTTAAGAACATGATGGCCGCTGCCACGCCGGTCCGCTTCTTTCCATCGGTGAACGCCTGCGCTTCCGCGAGGTGAAAAGCGTACGCCGCAGCGATCTCGAATAAATTGCCCTGCCCGGACCAATAAACATTTTGAGCGGCCCCCAAAGCCGATTTCACGAAACCGCGATCACCAACACCCGCAATCCCTCCGAAGCGCGCCAGCGATTCGTCATGCAGATACGGGACCCCGGCCACGCTCAAGAATCTCGGCTCAGCCACGGCTATTGTGCGAGCTTCCGAAACAGCTCCGCATTGGTGGTGAACATTTCATCCGCAGCCTGTTTGAGCTCGTTAGAAACCGTTGCGTTCGGCTTCCCGATAGTCCCGGCATCTTCGACAGCATGAATGTAGCTGACAACCTTCTGCTGCTCTTCGCGAGACAGTTTCTTGATCTGCTCGATGACTTCGGTTGCACTCATGCTCACAAGTTATCTTGACCCTCTTGCTCCAGCAAGGCAGCTCACGCCGTCGTCGGCGCCAACTGCGGCGCGGGCGTCGGACGCGAATCTCCGCTATCCGAACCGGCGGCTTCCGCATGATAATGCTCCATCTCCTCGCCCTTCCGCACAAGACGCGCACT
>CALAYC010000317.1 GCA_937894935.1 uncultured Verrucomicrobiota bacterium | reverse complement strand
CAGGCGCAGGTGCAGATTCGCACTGCGGCAGTAGAACGCGCACGAGTGGATTTGGGCCGTTGCACAATTTACGCACCGGTGGATGGCACGGTGATTTCCCGCAACGTAGATGTCGGTCAAACCGTCGCCGCCAGCATGAGCGCACCGGTGTTGTTTCAAATCGCGAGTGACCTGACCAGAATGCAGATCAACGCCAGCGTCGCTGAAGCCGATGTCGGGGCAGTGGAAGAAGGCCAGGAAGTAGAGTTCACGGTGGATGCGTTTCCGGATCGGATGTTTATCGGCAAAGTGACACAAGTGCGCAACGCGCCCATCACGGTGCAAAACGTCGTGACCTACGACACGATTATTTCAGTGGACAATGCGGACCTGAAACTGAAGCCCGGCATGACGGCGAATGTATCGATCATTGTCGAGCGACGGGAAAATGTGTTGCGTGTGCCAAATGGCGCATTGCGATTCCGCCCGGCAGAGCAATTTGTCGAAACTCCGCCCACCAATGCCGCTCCGCCGAATATGACCGCCGCAACCGGCACCAACGCGCCGACAATGGCGGCCGGACAAGGTCGCCGCCGCCGCCCGGGCGGAGAAGGACGGGGGCGTGGAAATCGCGGTGGTGAACGGCGCAATATTCAAACGCTGTATCTGTTGCCTGGCGGAATAACCAACGTCGCGACTTCGAGTTCGGTGAAGTTGAAACCGGTGCGCGTGCGGATGGGCATTACGGACGGCATTTACACGGAAGTGCTCGATGGTTTGGCGGAAGGTGACACGATCGTGACAGCAATCAACGGCTCAACCGGAAACAGCGCTTCCGGGGCACAAAATCCGTTTGGCGGCAATCGCGGTCCTGGACCGGGCGGCATGCGGCGGTTCTGATTATTCAGCGAGGAAACGCACTTGCAAAACGACGCCGTCATTCAATTGGAGAACATTCACAAGGTCTATCAGACCGGTGAAGTTAAGGTTCATGCCGTGCGGGGGATTTCGCTCACCATCACCCGCGGCGAATTCGTTGCGATCATGGGGTCAAGCGGCTCGGGCAAATCCACGTTGATGAACACCATCGGGTGTCTGGATCGACCGACCTCCGGAAAATATCTGTTGGATGGCGTGGATACGTCGGCTCTGGATCGCGATGAACTGGCGGAAATCCGCAATGCAAAGCTTGGTTTCGTGTTTCAGGGATTCAATCTGCTGTCGCGGACCTCGGCGTTGGAGAACGTCGAGTTGCCGATGCTTTATGTGCGCCACGCCGTGCCGCGCCACGAGCAGGTGGAACGTGCGATGAAAGCCTTGGAACTGGTGGGACTGGCCGGACGCGCGGATCATCATCCGAATCAACTTTCCGGCGGACAACAACAACGCGTGGCCATTGCGCGAGCGCTGGTCAATCAACCGGCGTTGCTGCTCGCGGACGAACCGACCGGCAATCTCGACACGCAAACGAGCATCGAAATCATGGGCGTATTTCAGAAGCTCAACGATCAGGGCATCACGATTGTGATGGTGACGCATGAGCTGGATATCGCTTCGTTTGCCAAACGGAACATCATCATGCGCGATGGCCAGATAGTCAGTGATAAGCTGGTCGAACGGCGTTCGCATCATGAAGTGGAACTCGCGCGACTGCGTGAAGCGCATCAATCGGTGAAACTTTCCGCATGAGAGTCCTCGCAACATTCCGAATCGCTTTACGTGCGCTGCGCCGGAACAAAATGCGTACGTTGCTGACGATGTTAGGCATTATCATCGGCGTAGCGGCAGTGATTGCCGCCATCAGCATCGGCAACGGTGCAAAAGTGGAAGTTGAAGCGCGCGTGGCGAGTCTCGGACAAAACGTGCTTTCGGTGTTTCCAGGCAGTTTCAGCACCGGCGGTGCGCGTGGTGGTTGGGGCTCGCGCAGCACACTCACTGCCGAAGATGCCAACGCTATCATTCGCGAAGTGAACAACGTCGTCGCCATAAGTTGCGAAGTGCGGGATCGCAGTCAGGTGCTGGCGAATGGTCGGAACTGGAACACGCAGATAGTGGGTGAGTCACCAGATTATCTGAGCATCCGCGCGTGGGGTTTGGCGTCAGGCGCGATGTTTACGGATTCCGATGTGCGCGGCGCAGCGAAGGTGTGCATTATCGGCAAAACGGTCGCGGACGAACTATTCAACGGAGAAGATCCCATCGGTCAAACGCTGCGCATTCGTGATATCCCGTTCAAGGTGCTCGGCGTGTTGCAATCCAAAGGCGTGAATCTTTTCGGTCAGGACCAGGACGATACGGTGGTCATTCCTTACACCAGCGCCATGCGGCGCGTGTCGGGTCGGGATTTCCTCAGTGCAATTCTGATTCAGGCAGACAAAGCGGAAAACATGGAACGTATCCAACAGGAAACTGCGGCCGTGCTGCAACAGCGTCGCGGCAACCGCGAACCGGATTTCACCGTGCGCAGTCAGCTTGAGCTGGCAGAAGCGGCGACCGAAACCGCAAAGACGATGACGTGGTTGATTGGCGGCGTGGCGGCCATTTCGCTCATCGTCGGCGGCATCGGCATCATGAACATCATGCTGGTGAGTGTGACGGAACGGACGCGCGAAATCGGCATTCGCATGGCGATTGGCGCGCGCGGACGCGACATTCTGCTGCAATTTCTGATTGAGGCGGTGACGCTGAGTATCCTCGGCGGCGCGGTGGGAATTTGTGCCGGAATGCTGGTTTCGAAAATTATCTCCGCGCAGGCGGGTTGGCCGACGGTGACGTCGAACACTTCAATTATCGTTGCGTTTCTATTCAGTGCGACGGTGGGAATTTTCTTCGGGTTCTATCCGGCGCGCAAAGCCTCAAAACTGGACCCGATTGACGCGCTGCGATATGAGTAGAAGCGGTTTCAAAACTCATAACCACCGCAGTAACGAGGCAGCCGCGCAGGAGAATACGAGCGTTTCCGCTTCCTCACGTCGGCGGCTACATCGTCAGCCTATTTCGTTTGTCCATGTTCGCTGAAGTTCTGGCCACGCATACGCCGACGCTGTTTGCCACCGCGGTCGAACGCGCCGCTGAACTGTTGCGTGCTGGAGAAGTTGTGGCGCTGCCGACAGAAACGGTTTACGGGCTCGCTGCCAATGCGCTGAATCCCGACGCCGTCGCAAAAATTTACGCCATCAAAGGTCGTCCCGCGCACAATCCAATCATTGTTCACGTCGCGGATTTGGAACTCGCACAACGATGTGTAGCGCACTGGCCGGAACAAGCGGCAAAGTTAGCGCAAAGCTTCTGGCCGGGGCCGTTGACAATGGTGTTACCGCGCGCAACAAACATTCCCGATCTTGTCACCGCAGGCGGGAACACAGTCGGCGTGCGCTGGCCAAGTCATCCGTTTATTCAGGCGGTAATTCGGGCCTGCGGTTTTCCACTCGCGGCACCGAGCGCGAATTTATCTAACGCCATTTCGCCGACCAACGCCGCACATGTGCGTAAGCGACTCGGCGATAAATTACGTCTCATCGTGGATGGCGGACAGGCGCAAGTCGGTATCGAATCTACGGTCATCGATCTGGTGACACAGCCGCCGCGCGTGTTGCGACCGGGAATGATTCACGAAGAATCGCTCGTTGCCGCGCTTGGAGAAGATTTCAATTCGCCGCGAACCACGGCTGAGAGTCCTGTGACTGAGTTGCGCAGTCCCGGTCTATTAAGAAAACATTATGCCCCAAAAGCAAAACTCATGATGTGCGGCTGGCGCGATGCGGCGGATTTAGTGCGGCAGCTTGAAACATTGAAGTTGCCGCGGGCAAAAGTGCGCGTGATTGCGCATACAAACATCCCGAATAGTGAAGGTTTTGCGGAGGTAAGTGTGATTCCGCACGATGCGGAGGCGTTTGCGCGAGCGATTTACGCAGAGCTGCATCGTTGTGACGAAGCAGGCACGGCTTTGATTATTGTTGAGAATTTATCCATTGGAACT
>CALAYC010000316.1 GCA_937894935.1 uncultured Verrucomicrobiota bacterium | reverse complement strand
AGTCGTCGCTCGTGTCCTGCAAGTTTTTCGCGTCGTTCTGGGCGGCCTGACGGAGAGTTTCGTAAAGTTGACGTGCGAGCAGCGGCTCAACGGGTTCAGCTTTCTGAGTGATTTCAGTGGCGGTGCGGACCAGTTCGTCCATGCGCTGCTTCTGTTCATTAAGCTGCGAAGCGAGTTCCTTTCGCTCTTCAGAATCCGTCAACGTTTTGCGTTGATTGGAATTCAGCGCGTCGAGTTGTTGGCCAATTTGTTCCTGCTGTTGCGCGAGTTCGCGCGCCTGACTTCGCAGGTTGCGCATGTCGTCGGCGAACTGACTGGAATTCTGTCGTCGAAGATCATCGCGCATCTGTTGCAAATCGCGTTGTGCTCGTGTGCCGGAAGAAAGCGCTTGAGCCACGTCGCCACGCTCCATCGCTTCGGCGGTGTTTTGCACCAGGTCGCGCGTTTGTTCCAATTGTTGGCGCGCCTCCGCCATCTGCGATTGATCGGAACGCTCCATGCGTTGCCGTAATTCATCGAGGTCTGCGAGCATTTGCTGTTGCTCCTCTTGCAAGCGTTTCAACCGCTGCCGCAATTCCTCGCGCTCGGCTTCGGTTTGCGCGGCTTGTAACGCCACCTGCAATTCGCGCAAACGTTCGTTCACGTCCTGTTGGCGTTGTGCCAATTCTTTCAAACGATTGAACGCCTGCATCTGCTCGCGCTGCTGCTCGTTCTGGGGCAATGCAGCCTGACGTTCGGTTTCATAACGATTTCGCGATTGCCGTAAATCCAGTTGATCCAATTGCCGTTGCGCGCGTTGACCACGATTGTTCGGTCCTGACTGGCCAGGTTGACCTTGAGCGACCTGTGTCTCTCGCGTCGCCAATCGCAACAAAGCCTGATACGCCGCTTGTTCAGCAGAAAGCGCCGACGCCAAAATGCGAGGAACATTGTCGTTGGCTGACGTGGTGAGAAAATCAACGGCGCGTTTCATTTCTTTTTCGACCATTTCCAATTGCACTTTCGTGCGCGGATCTTCCTGTCGGTTCATCTGAGTGCGAACCTGTTCCAATGCGTTTTCCTGCGACGCTTTCACGGTCTCGGCATCGACAGAAAATTTTGCTGATGGTTTCGCGCCGGTTTCACGCCGTTGCAGATTCCACGTCGCGCTGATGATTTGTTTCTGCAATTCAGCCAATCGATCGGCGGCATTCTGACCTTGTTGTTGCTGCTGTTCTTGCTGATTGCCGTCTTGTGACTGACCTTCGCGAAAGATTTCTTCAAACGGTCGAACTTCAGCGAAAAACATATCGCTGGTCGTTCGCCGGATGTTGCCGTCCGGTCCGACATCGTCCGCCCACAGGTAATAACTCAACAATTGGTCCGGCTGGACGCGGAGCGTTTCGAGCGGAAGAAGATAATTGAACATGCGCTTTTCGTGCGGACCAGCGGCGCGGCTGAGTTCGATGAACTTCGTTTCCTCGCCCGCGAGATTGTAAGCGAGGCCGTAATTCTTGAGGCCAAAGTCATCGGAAACCTCCGCGGCAAAAGCGATTTCCTCCAGAGCGGAAACGCGTTGATCACCTTTCGGAAAAGTGAACTTCAAATCCGGCACGCGATTCGTCAGCACCTCAATTACAAAGAGCGGCGGCAGTTTGTTAGTGCGCCCGGCGTCATCAATGAGAATCAGATTGTAACGGCCACTTTGTTCCAGTGTGATGTTGGCCAGATAAGTGTTGGGCCGATTGGTATCGGCGAGGAGATTGTAACCGGCGGCGTGAGGAGGCGAATTGGCAGGTGGGTTTGTCTCGTCAGTTTCGTTACCTTGACGGTTGCGGACCGGAACGAGCGTGGCTGACTTTACCAGCTTGTTCAGATGAAACGTATATTCCAGCGCGCTGCCTTCGACGGCGCTGACGCGACGCGTATCAGAAATCGTTTTCTCGGGCAGACCGGTGTAATCGGGATAAGTGATTTTCGCATCGGCGCGTTCGAGACGAGGAAACTCAAATGTCGTCACGCGAAAATCGCGGGTCTGGTCATTTCCGTATTCAATGTGATAGGTGAATTCCGATTGAACTTCCGGGAGGCTAGTGCCGAAGACCGGATCATCGAGGTTTTTCACTAAAGAAATTCGTTGCTCGGTTTCGTTGGCAGGACGAACGACGAGCGTGGCGTCGGCGGGAACTTCTCCATCGAATCGCGCCAGCACAACGACGCTACTGCCTTTTTCAACGCTCGTGTCGCCGGGCGTGACAGTGACGCCGTGTTGGCCAGGCTGAAAAGATAACGTCGCGAGACGCGGTGGCGCGGCTTGATATAGCGTAACAAGAACTCCGCTCAGGAAAAGTAGTGCAACGAGACAACCGATTTGCGCGAAGCGAAGTTGCTCCGCGGCGCGTTGTCGCCAGAGGCTGCGACGATCTTCTGCCAGCGCTTCACGAATGACGCGCGTCTGCAAGTAACTCAGTTGTCGCGTCTCGGCATCGGGCTTTTGTTCCACCGCGGTTAGTAACAGCGCGTGCAGATTCGGATTTTCTGTTTCGATTTTTCGCGCCAGCGATTGGAAATCGAGCGGAATGCGGCGCACGCGTTGCCAGACGATTAACGTCCACGCCAACGTTGCGCCTGTGAGCAACAGGAAACTCCACGGTGAAGCCCAGCCGGTTGCGAATCGAATCAGAACAAACGCCAGTCCGACGCCCACGGCCACGAACCAGCCGATCATCCACGCGTGAAACAGGCGGCGACGCCGTTCAGCGCGCGCGACGGGTTCGAGGTGAATTTGCAGCAGGCGATCAATCATGCGGTAGTCTCGACTGGACGGGCAGACCGGCGCGTCAACCAACCGGCCAACCACGTTTCGACCAACAATACCGTGAGCGCCGCGACAATCAACCAGCGCCATAGTTTCTGTCGCGCTTCCAATTCAACGTTATGCAGGTGTTCCTGTTTCGCGATCAATGCGCCCGTAGTTATTTCGGGCGTTTTCATCGGCACACCAAGTCGCTCTAATTCATCCGCCGGCAGTGGCGCGGTTTTGCTTTCTGACGCGTCGAGATTGACAGCCCATCGGGTTGGCTCGGTTGCACCGATGATTTCGTAAATGCCAGGAATATCGGTGTCGGTGAATCGTGAATTGGTTGCGTTGAGTTCAATGAGGCTGCCATCTGGTTTGCGCACGGATAGAGATGCCCCGTTGCTGCTTGCCAGTGCTGTCAGCGGAACAATGTCGCCGACGCGATAGTGGGTCAGTTGCGCGCCGCTGCTGCTGGCTTGATCGAGGAGCGAGTAGAGCAGGGGAACGAACTTGGACGAAAGCGCGAACTGACTTTCGGTCGGTCGCCACGAAAAGGTGAATACAAACAAACGACCTGAACCCACGGGGAGTTCCAGAATCGCCGGATCATTGCTGTCGTAACTCGCAATGACGCGAGCGTTGGGGAGTTGATTGATGTTGAGGGTGCGATGACTCCAGAATCGGATTTTGGTGAAATCGCCGAAACGCGGATCGGCAAATGGTGCGAGGAGCGGATGAGTGAAATCCATTGCCCCGAACATGGCGTAGTTACCGACACTGGCTTCGGTAGCGACAAGCGAAGGATTGTTGATGAGCGCGCCGAGAGGGGTCGCCATGGATGCGTCGTTCATCACAAGCAACGCAGTGCCGCCATTGGTGAGGAATTGACGCATTTCGTTGCTGCGGTCTTCGGACAATGGGCTCGTAACGATGGCGAGGCGGGGACTGGCGGTGCGTCGATCACCCGATCGGCTCGC
>CALAYC010000315.1 GCA_937894935.1 uncultured Verrucomicrobiota bacterium | reverse complement strand
CAAACGGTGGATTCTGGCAAAGCACTGCCGACTCAAACGATCTCATCCTGCGCGTAAAAGACGATTACGACGGCGCTGAGCCGTCAGGCAATTCCGTCGCTACACTCGCATTGCTGAAACTCGCAGCGATTACCGGTCGCCGGGATTTCAAAGCCGCCGCCGAAGCCACGCTCAAACTGTTCGCTGTGCGCCTGGAAAAACTGCCGCAAGCCGTGCCCTATCTGCTGCAAGCGCTCGATTTCTGGCTCGACGAACCGCATCGCATCGTGTTGTCCGGCGACGCCACTCCGGCGTTGTTCGAATTGCGACATGCCGCACACATGGTTTATCAACCGAATAAAGTCGTGTTGGGAAATACCGGTCCGGTTGATGAATTCAGCCGTTCGCTGCCTGCGCGAGACGGCGCAACCGCATATCTTTGCACGGGACAATCGTGCCAACCGCCGACCAATCGCGCGGAAGAACTCAAAGCCGCTCTCGTGAAAAGTTGATCAACTTACCGCGACGCTTCGGCGCAAATCGGTTTTAAGAATTTTTCCCGTCGCAGTGCGCGGCAAGGCTGGCACGAAGCGAACCTGCCTGGGCACTTTGTAATCTGCCAGCTTCTGTTTCATGAACTGAATCAACGCGGTCTCGTCCAGATTCGCCCCTTCCGCCGCCGCCACGAATGCGAGCGGTTGTTCACCCTTGCGCGCGTCGTGAATTCCAATGACCGCCGTTTCTTTCACGCCGGGGAATTGATGAATGACCTCCTCAATCTCGCGCGGATAAACATTGATGCCGTTGACGAGCAACATGTCTTTCTTGCGATCCGTGATGTAAAAATAACCGTCCGCGTCGCGATGCCCGATATCGCCGGTCAGCAACCAACCGCCCCGCATCACCTTGGCGGTTTCTTCCGGTTTATTCCAATAACCCAACATCACGTTGCCGCCCCGCACACAAACTTCGCCCGTCTCACCCGGTCCAAGAACTTTCCCCTGCTCATCCTGAATGCTGACTTCAACATTCGGAAGCGGCAGACCAATCGAACCCGGTTTGCGCACACCGCGGAGCGGATTTTTGGTCACCACCGGACTCGCCTCGCTCAGGCCGTAACCTTCGATGATCGGAATGTTATGCTTCGCTTCAAAATCTTTCAGCACCTGCACCGGCAACGGCGCTGCGCCGCTGACGCAAAGACGGAACGGCAGCGGCCCCGGCAAATGCGCGTGCGCCAGCGTGCGATAAAATTGCGGTATCGCCGGCAGCATCGTCGCTTTCCGTTGATACATCTCGCGCAACATGTGTTGCGGCTGACTCAGCGATTTGATCAGCACCATGCTCGCCCCCTCCAGCAGCGGCAACAACATGCCGACCGTCATGATGTAACTGTGAAACAGCGGCAGAATCACCGCGTAACGATCGCTCTCCAGCGTGTCCAGAACGATGCGGCAACTCGCGACGTTATGCAGCAGATTCGCGTGCGACAACATCGCGCCTTTGGGTCGTCCGGTTGTGCCGGAAGTGTAAATGATGACCGCTAAATCGCTCGGAAGACGCGACGTTTTGATCGCAGGCTCTTCAACTTTAATTTCGCCAGCGGCGTCCTGTCCCACCACCGATTCGACGTAACAGATCTTCAAACTGGAACGCGCCACACTCAGCGTTGCAGCATGTTTCCCGAGTTCCTCGTCTGTAATCAGCACATCAACGCCGGCGTCATCGAGAATGAACGCAACCTCATTCGGCTTGAGAAAACTGTTGATGGGAACAACCACCGCTCCGGCGGCCAGAATACCAAAGTACGCAGGAATAAATTCCGGTCGGTTTTTTAACCACAATCCGACGCGGTCACCGGGCGCGATGGAATATTTCTCCTGCAACTCCCGCGCAACCAACTGAGCAAGTGCTTGCAATTGCGCGAACGTAAACTCCTTCTCATCCCAATAAAGCGCCGGCTTGTCCGGGCGTTGCGCGACAGATTTGGCAAATGCTGCGGTCAGATTCATGGGCGCGCAAAATATCTGTCGCCCCGCCGCCGTTGCAAGCGACCTTTGCAAATCCTCACGTTTTCATCGGCTCGAATACCAATAATGAGACCGCTTGACGCGGCAACGCAAAACGCAATATCGCCCCTTTAGTGCCTGCATCACGAATGATTTCCGGCGCATTAACAGCCGCCAGTTTTCCGGCTCGCTCCAATTGTGCGTACTGTTCCGGCGTCGGATTTTGTGGCGAACCCATTTTCTGCCACGTCGTGTAGGAATTGCTGTGCTCCTGATCAATCGTGTAATGCGTCACTCGCGCTTGCCCAAACCTGTCCGGCAAACCGCTCAACGCGAGCGTCACCTCCGCCGCGCCACTCGCGACGTCATCATCGTGATAATGCCAGACCAGCACGCACAACCGGTCGCCATCCAACGTCGCCTGCGCCGCCACATCCGAAGCACCGCGCACCCCGCGTCGCATCATATCGTCCACCGTCACCGCCGCGTCACTCGTCACGCTGAGTTCATTTCCGCCCATCAGGCTGAACATGCGAAACACATTCAACACCGGCATATCAATTCCGCCGGTGGCAATCTGAGATCG
>CALAYC010000314.1 GCA_937894935.1 uncultured Verrucomicrobiota bacterium | reverse complement strand
CCCGCCGCCCCAGTCATGGTGATACGTCGCGCCGAGAATCAATCGTTGATAATCCACTGTGCCGCCCAGCGCATCGGACGCGAACTCCGCCCGCGTATAAAGCTTCAGTCCTTTGCGCGGTAACAGCGGGTGATCCCGCCGATCGCGATTCAGCTCGATGATGACCGCCGCGGCTTTCGCCTCCTGCACGCCGGTGCGATTCGTATTCACACTCGCCACATCAAGCGCGCGCAGAAATTCGTAATCATAGCGCAGCGTAAAATCCGTTTGAATCGGCACGAGGCGTTTTTGCAATCCGGCCGAACCGCCGTATTCCTCGCGCGTGAAGGAAACTTCCTCGCGTCGCTCCCCGGCGCTTTGCAGAAACACATTCAGATTTTCGCCGAACAATTCCGGCACGGTATAAATCGCGTCTCCTTTCGATGCCTTGAAGGATTGCATCCCGCGCAGCCGCAGATTATGCGCGCGTCCGAGCACGTTGCGATGTTGAAACTCCAATCCGCCGCGCAACAGTTCGTAGCTTCCGAACCCGCCAAACACACTCAACGTCATCGGCTTGATTTCATCGAGTTGGTAAATCACGTCGCGCGTGTGTTCATCCACCTCCTCGAATTGCAATTCAACCGAGTTAAAAACGCCCAACCGCGCGAGCCGTTGCCGCGAGCGCTCGGCGGCGAGGCGATTCAACGGTTCGCCTTCTTTCATTCTGACGCGCCGCTCCAACAGCGATGTCTTCGTGCGTTTGTTACCGACAAACCGCACATCACCCAACTGCACCAGCGGTCCAGGAATCACCTGCGCCGACATTTCCACGTCCACTTCCGCAGCATTCGGCTCCAATTCCGGCGACGAAAATTCTACCGTCGCATCCGGAAAACCGCGCGCGTATTGCTCCGCGCGAAGCTTCTGCGCCAACTCCTGTTGCCACAGATCTGAATACGATTCGTTCGGCGTCAATTGGCGAGTTTCCAGCGGCTCATCATCGTCCTTGCCTGTGTCAGCCACCGTCACTTCAACGGATTTCACCCGGTGCAAACTTCCTTCCTGCACCAACACGTTCACCGTGACCGCGCCGGTTTGGTCATTCACCACGACTGCGTTGGTGGTAACAAACGCTTTCGCATATCCCGCACGCGAATACGCCTCTTGCAACGCGCTCAATGATCGACGCAATTCTGCTGGATTGAAAATGCGATTGCTCTTCAATCGCAACAACGTGTCGCCACTGACGAAATAACTTCGCGCTGCCTTTTCGGAGAAGGCATTCAGTCCTTCGAACGTGATGGTCTCGTAATGAAAACGCACGCCGGGCACGAGTTTGAATCGGGCGCTGCGGGCGGCAAATTCCCGCGGCAACGACACGTCCAGCGCATTCGTCCAGAAGAATGCCTGTCGCGAGCCATCAAGCAGTTGAAAATCACCGAGCAATGCCGCGCGCAGAAAACCTTCATCGGTCGCGCGCGCAAACATGATTAACGCCGCATCTTCCACAAAGGTTCGATCCACCACCTCCGGCATTTCGCCATCCACCTGAAAGTTCTGCAGCAGCCGCACCATCTCCCGATTTCCGAAAAACCCGAAGCCTTTCACCTTCACTTTGGCGGGCTCATTCGTAACCCCTTCCGCCGCGCGTCCCGTGAAGACAGCGCTCAACAACAAGAGCGCAACGCTCAGCCAGCGCGGCACGCTTTGGCATCTTTTCGCCCAGGATTTCAACGCTCGAACAGTTTCCATTTCAAATCTGTGTTAAACGCGTTATATTCGTCGTATTCGCCAATGATCGACCACCGGTCCGTCAGCCGATATTCGACTTCGTAAGTGAGCCGCCCCTCCTCCGAAATGTCCTCGCCCGAACGAATGATCAATCGCTCTTCACCCTGACCGCTGCCGAGAAAACGACTCAGCAAATCTTTTCCGAGAAACGTTGCCAATCGGCTCGCGCGCGCTTGCTTCGAAAATGTGTAGTCCGTTTGCGGCAGTTCTCCGGCGGTCAACATCAGCAGGATTTGTTCGGAGGTCAGCGGCGGCGTGGCGGAAAATGTTACCGCCGCCGTCGCGAGCGGACCTTTCACATCCATGCGCACGTCGTAGCGATAATTCCGGCCCGATGCAGCGATTTGCAGCAGCGGCCCAAGCGGATCATTTCCCGTGAAACTTGCAAATCCCTGATTTAAATCCAGTGCTCCAAATGGAAACAACACCCGCCCCGAATTCGCGCGCACATCGCCCGTAAGCACCGGCATCCGCAATGGCCCGCGCACATTCAAAGTCGCCGAAAGCAATCCGCTGAACACCGGCGTGCGCACGCGTAAAAACCGATCGCCCGTAATCGCCAGATCCACTGCCCAATTGGCAATCATCTCGTTGGTCAGGCTGAAATACGGCGGTCGAATTGTCGGGCGTTTCGGCCCGCTCCAAAGCGCCGCTGATGCGTGTTGCACCAATAATCCATCTTTCAACGTCACTTCGCCCGTGACCGTCGGTGGAGCGTTGCTCTGCCCGCGCAGATGCAAATCAAAGTTCCCGCGCAACAGAAACTCCGGACTGCGCGCCAACGGAACATTCGTTCCCACCAGGTTCAATTCATACGCCAATGGAGCGCCTTGAGGAAAATGAACAAAGCCATTCGCTGCAATCGGTTGACCGCCAATCTGTCCGTGGAAATCTTCCAGCGTCGCGTGTTGCAGATCGAAACGGATGAGCGCGGTGATATCGCGCAACGGCGACACCCGACCAAACGGGCGCGTGGACACGTTCGTCACCGTGATTATCCCATCAACTTTTTGTCCCGGCTCAAGCTGCAACCGTGCACTGGCCAGACCTTCCGGAGCGATGAGGTCGGGCAGATATTTTTGCAGCGCCGCCAATCGCGCTTGCGGCACATCGAGATTTCCTTGCGCTCGATCCCACGGCGGAATTTTTTTCTCAAACCAGAGTTCGCGCCACGCGGTTTCATTCAACGGCCACGTTCCATTGGCTTGAATCGCCTGCCCTTCAAACTGAGTGCTGAATTGTTCCAACCGGATCTCATTCGGTTGAATCTGCACTCCCAACACAAAATCTTTTAGCGTCGGAATCGGCCCGTTGGTCGGCGCGCGCTGCCAGGCGATGGAATCCGCAGCGAACTCCAACCACGCCATCGGCGCATCGCGCGTTCCTTCGATGTGAAATGCGAAATCCGATTGTTCGACCATGGCTTCCCCGCGCGCGCCAAGCGGAACGTGAATCGCCTGCGTCTGTGTTTCCTCAAATCTTCCCGTCAACGCGATTGGGCCAGCATCACGCCACGTCAACAGCCCGTTGGTGCGCGTGAATTCCACCAGCACCGGAACACTGCCGGTGATCACAAAAGACGACGCGTATTCTGTTTCAATCGCCAACCGCTTCACGTTTACCGCATCGCCTGTCACCAATTCCGTGCGCACCCCCAACATCTTTCCCATCGAATTCGTCAGCATCCCGGCAACCGCCAGCCCGGCGTGAACCGGCCCGTTGGTCCAACGTGCCGACATCGTAGCTGCTTCCAACGAAACCGCGGGAAATTCATTCGTCATGAATCCGGAAAAATCTTGCAGCGCCAGATTGGTGACAGTCGTCGTCAGCATTCCTTCCGTCGGCCACGAAACAATACCGTCGAGAGTCATGCCGCGATTTTCGCCGGCCCACGCGAAATCACTGACCCGAATCGTCCAATTCGTCGCGCTGGCATTTGTCGTCAGAACGAGACCGATTTCGCTGGGGCGCTCCAACATAAGTAACGACCGCGTGTCATGCCGCCATGTGAGATTTGTCACCGCCGCCACCAGATGCTGCGACGCAAGCACGTTCACACCGCCACTCACCGACAACTGCGCCGCGTCCGTCGTCAATTCGGCATTGAGCGATTCCAGATTTAGTTGCCGCCCAGCCCACTGCGCTTCGACTTGCAACGGTCTCAAGCGGGGAATCGCCATTCCCGCGACGCTCAATTCACCCCGATGTTGCAAATTCGTGAACGGTCCTTCCAAAGTTCCGGAAGTCGTCAAATTTTCGAAACTGACTCCACGCAGAAAG
>CALAYC010000313.1 GCA_937894935.1 uncultured Verrucomicrobiota bacterium | reverse complement strand
TAGAGTTGTTGTTTGGGAAGATTCATGATGTCGAAGCGATTCGCATCATAGAAGAATCCGTATGCGCGCCAGAACAACCAGGCAACCACCATCGCTCCTGCGCAAAACCCAAGCGACAATATCGGTTGCGGTACAAATAATCCGGCAATTGCCAGGCCGAGAAAAATTGACCCCAGCGTTAAAAACATAACGATCATCAGGAAGGTGTCCGACCGAAGTCGGGACGAGTCGTTAGTGCCGGAACTGAACGCGAACACAACGAAGATCAATCGCAGTGCTGCCAGGAAAAACGCCGCTTTAAATCCGTTTAGCGCTGCCAATGGAAATGGCCAGCCAAATAGATAAGCCATAACCAGTCCGCAAATTATGAGAAAGCTCGCGATCAATGGCAGTTGGACGAATGAATATTTGAAAAGAACGCGGGACAGACCCCGGTAGCCGATGGGATAAACGGCGTACAACTGAATGTTAACCCCGCTGCAAAACATCGGGTGAAATGCTCGTCCGTTACCGTAGAAGCAGGCTGCGACGCGCAAAGCCGGAAGCAGCATGGCGCCGCCCGTCACCCAAAAGCTGAGACCTGTGTTTACCCAACGCAGCGTAAAGCCAATGGCCAAGCCGATGGAGAGATGTTGAAAAGCTTTTTTCCATGTCTTCGTCATTTGAACGGCGTTCGGAAAAACAAACTCGGCCAGTTTGCGTTCCTGACTGCTCATCCATTGCCATAATCGCGTTTCCAGCCAGCCTTCCTTTGACCACGGTGCGGTAGCGAGAAATCCGCGCGTTTGTATAAACTCTTCAATGGCGGTCAAACCGACCCGAGTGGGCGCATCAGGATCAACCGTTGTGATCGCGGATTCTTCATCCGGGATGATGTCCGACGACTCTGGCTGGATCGTTTCGGAGAATTGATATCCTGCGGCGATGCGAACGTAAGTCTGTCGGAGTGTGAAGATGAGTGCGATGCTGGGCACGAGAAAGAGCAGTTCGAACCACGAAGGATTGGGTGACAGTAATCGGAATAACGACATTGGCCAGGCCGTCGGCAAAATCAATTGAAGCGTGTTTGCGCTGGCATTTAATCCGGCGAGCAACGCGGGACCGATAAAGGCACGCGTGACTAAAAATACAAAGAGGCTTAGCGTGATGGCCGCCGTTATCAGAGGATATGGCAACCATGGAAGGTAAACTATCGCCAGGCCGACTAATGCCAGCGTTGTCAGCCAGCCCAGAATGGCGATCGGAATAATGGCGAGACACTGCCAAAATGGAATTTCGGCAAATAATGCCAACGCTCCGAGCATCGCCAGCAAATCCACAAGCAACCAGGTGGTATTGAGTACAAATTTTTCAAGCTGCTGGCGCAAAATAACTCTGGGTTCAATGGGGAGAAGAGATAGTGCCGGCAGGTCTGAGGAAGCATACAACTGATGAGCCAGCGACTGGACCAACGCCGAAATCCAACCCAAAAGCCAGATTCCGATAAATACCAACGCAGGCTTCTGATAACCCGTTTTCTGGGCAATGATCCATGTCAACCCGGCGGTTACGCCAGAGAACGCCAGACGAAAGAGCGGTCGGGCGCTGTAGTGCCGTGCGCGATTAGTGCGTCGCGCTTCCCGTTTCAACTCCGGAGAACGCCGAATGGTTGTCTTAACCGAGCGACGCAGTTTTCTTTCGAATTCTGGCGAGTGAAGTTTCATTGAAGAACTTCACGCAGTTGGCGGAACATTTCTTCGAGCACGTTGTGCTTGTCCCTGGCCTGTTCACGCAATCGGTCTAACGTATCAAACGCGTGGATTTCACCTTTGTGAATCACGCACACGCGATCCGCGAAACGTTCGGCAACATCCAACAGTTGAGTCGAATAAATCACGGTGCGCCCGCGGTTGGCAGCAGCGCGAGCGTGTCGTTTGAAAGCGTCAATGCCATGCGGGTCCATACCGGAGGCGAACGGTTCATCCAACAACCAGATATCGCAATCCGCTGCGATCATCGCCGCCAGACCGGCTTTGTAGGCCTGACCGCGGGAAAGCGTCTGCACCGGGCGTAGCGCCAGGGGCAGCAGATCAAACTCCCGCAATAACTCGAGTACGCGTTCTTCTGCACCGGCGCCGTCAGCGTTATAAAGTCGAAGGATGATGGCCAGATTGCGGAGAATGGTTTGATCCCAGAACAGGAACGGGAAATCCGGCAAGGTGTAAATGCGCTGGCGCAGGTCCAGACGATTTCGACGATATTCCTGATCATCAAAATAAATTTCACCGGAATCCGGTGCGGCAATGCCGGCGAGACAGCGAAGCAAAGTGGTCTTTCCCGCTCCGTTAGGTCCAAGCAGGCTGATGAGCTGGCCCGGCGAAAACTCAAGAGACACACGACTGAGAGCGCGGATTGAACGATACGATTTAGTTACAGTGCGCAGTTCAATTTTCATGAATAGCCCGTGGAGTGACGCACTTCTGATGGCGACAATTTGAAGGTGAGTCAAACGTATTCGTTGAGCATCTACTTCTGTTGCACACAACATTGCAACGCTGGCGGGCTCAGTTATGCTTTAAACAGTTTTTACTTATGGCCACTGCGTTTGAATTCATTCTGAATGGCCGCTCCGTCCGCGTCGCGGACGTCTCTCCCAACACGACCCTGCTCGAATATCTGCGCGGTAACGGTCTCACCGGTTCGAAAGAAGGCTGTGCCGAAGGCGATTGCGGTGCGTGCTCAGTGGCCATCATCGAACGCAATGCCAAAGGCCAACCGACGTATCGCGCGGTGAACAGTTGTCTCATGCCGGTCTGTCTTCTGGCGGGGCGCGAAGTAGTGACCGTTGAAGGCGTCGGTTGTTCAGCACGCCCACATCCGGTGCAGCAAAAAATGGTCGAATGCTTTGGCTCGCAATGCGGTTACTGCACGCCGGGTTTCATCTGTTCAATGTTTGAGGGGTATTATCGCGATGATTTAAAAACGGTCGCTGAGCTGGAGGAACAACTGGCAGGTAATCTTTGCCGTTGCACCGGCTATCGTCCGATTCGTGACGCAGCGATGCAGGCTTTCGTTGAACGGAAACGCGATGGCGCATCTGGTGCCGATGAATTTCTGAGACGTCTGGAACGCGCGGACGTCGCACTTCGCGCTGCGGACTATGTTTGCGGCGGAGAACGGTTCTTACGTCCGACATCGTTTGCGGAATTGTTGGCGTTGCTACAAGCGCATCCTGAGGCGCGACTCGTTGCGGGAGCGACTGAACTGGGGCTGGAAATTACCAAGCGCTTCAAAAAATTTCCGACGCTGATTTCCACGGAAGCGGTGGCGGAGTTGAAAGAAGTTAAAGCCACGACGGAAGCGTGGTTCATTGGCGCTGCGGTGACGTTGACGGAAGTCGAAGAGCGATTGAGCGCCGAGTTTCCGTTTCTCGGCGATATGTTGCGCGTGTTCGGTTCGCGACAAATCCGTAATCGCGCCACGATGGGCGGCAATCTCGTGACTGCTTCGCCCATCGGCGACAGTGCCCCGTGTTTGCTCGCGCTGGATGCGCAGTTAGTGTTGATTGGTGCGACGGGGGAACGAACTGTTGCGGCAGAAGAATTTTTCGTCGGCTATCGCAAAACGGCGTTGCGAGCCGGCGAAGTGTTAAAAGCGATTGTGATTCCGCGCGGTCCGTTGGCGGCGGGACTGACGCGAAAATCGGCGTGGTTCAAAGTTTCCAAGCGATGCGAGATGGACATCAGCACGGTGGCCGCCGCGTTTGTGGTGGATGTGGATGCGCAGAACATCATTCGCCACGTGCGATTAGGATACGGTGGAGTGGCGGCGACGCCGATGCGCGCGCGTAAGACCGAAGCGGTTTTGGTCGGTCAGCCGTGGAGCGCAGAAAGCATTCAAAACGCTTTGCCGGTTCTTCGAACGGAATTTGCTCCTATTTCCGATGTGCGTGGCACGGCAGAATTTCGCAGCGGACTTGTCACAAGTTTGCTGGAGAAATTTTATTTCGAATCGGAATCAGCTAACGGGAATCAGCGCGTATCAGCGCCGATAGCTAAACCGAAGCAGAATGCGAACGTGGCGACGGCTGTTCCTCACGAAAGCGCGCATAAGCACGTAACGGGCGAGGCGATGTATGTGGATGATCAGACGTGCGGGAAAAAGTTTCTCGAAATCTGGCCGGTTTGTTCGCCACACGCGCACGCAAGAATTTTGAAGCGTGACGCTACGGTGGCGCGACAGATGCCGGGCATCAAAGCAGTGTTGCTGGCGGAGGATATTCCGGGGCGCAACGATGTCGGCGCGGTCAAGCAGGACGAAATTCTGCTCGCCGACAACGAGGTTTTCTTTCACGGCCATCTGGTGGCGATTGTGGTAGGAGAAACATTGGAAGCGTGTCGCGCCGCCGCAGAGCGGGTCGTGGTGGAGTATGAACCGCTCCCGCCGATTCTGACGCTGCGTGAGGCGATTGAGAAAGGAAGTTTTCATAACGAACCGAACTACATCCGTCGCGGAGATGTGGAGCGGGTGTTTGAAAATTCAGCCGGAACTTCTTCCGATTCGCGACGTGACGGTGAGAGCAATTCACGGACAACCAACGCGATTGAGATTGTCGAAGGAGAATTTGAGTTTGGCGGTCAGGAGCATTTTTATCTGGAGACTCAGGCGGCGCTTGCTGAGCCGGGTGAGGACGGATCGATTCGCATCGTTTCTTCAACGCAACATCCGAGCGAGGTGCAGCAGATTGTATCGCATGTCCTGCATTTGCCTGCGAATCGGGTCGTTGTCGAAATGCCGCGAATGGGCGGTGGATTTGGCGGTAAAGAAACGCAGGCCGCCACGCCCGCAGCCTTGGCCGCGCTGGCGGCGCATCACACCAAACGACCGGTGCGTGTGCGATTTAATCGCGATCAGGACATGATGCTTACCGGGCATCGGCATCCGTTTCTCGCGAAATTCAAAGTAGCGCACGATGCGCAAGGTAAGCTGCTTGCGGTGCGGGCGCATTTGTGGTCGAACGGCGGTTGGGCGCAGGATTTGTCTCAGGCGGTGACGGATCGTGCATTGTTTCATCTGGATAACAGCTATTACATCCCGGCGGTGGAATTTCGGGGTCAGGTGGCGAAGACAAATCTTTCTTCCAACACAGCCTTTCGTGGTTTTGGCGGACCGCAAGGAATGCTCGTAATTGAGGAAATTATTGATCGCGTCGTGCGTCGTTTGAATCTGCCGCCTGAAGCGGTGCGCGAACGAAATCTCTACCACGACACCGGTGAAACCAACACAACACATTACGGGCAGTTGATAGAGGACAATCGCATTCAGACCATCTGGCACGAGCTGAAGCGGATGGCGGAATTGGAGAAGCGGCGAAAAGAAATTGCCGCATGGAACGCGACGCAGCCGCATCGCAAACGCGGTCTTGCGATGACACCGGTAAAGTTCGGTATCAGTTTCACGGTCACACATCTGAATCAGGCGGGTGCGTTGGTGTTGATTTATCAGGACGGCACGGTGCAGGTGAATCACGGCGGCACCGAAATGGGGCAGGGGTTGCACACGAATGTGGCGATGATTGCCGCGCAGGAACTCGGCGTGAAGCTCGCGAACATTCGCGTGATGCCGACGAGCACGGATAAAGTGCCGAACACCTCGGCAACAGCCGCCAGCGCAGGTACGGATTTGAACGGCGCCGCGGTGAAGAATGCGTGTGAAACGTTGCGTGCACGGTTGTCGCCGATTGCGCGGGCGTTGTTGAACGAACTGGCGTCAAAGCCAGTTGAACCGCAAATCGCGCGCGGTGGTGTTCCTGACGAACGAGCGACAGGAGAACGCGCTCATGTGGTGTTAAACAATGGTCATGATGATGAAATTGATTTTCAAAACGGCGACGTGTTTTTGCGGCAGCAGCCAGAACGGCGCATTCGCTTTGAGGATGTCGTGCGCAAAGCGTATCTGGAGCGCGTGAGCCTGTCGGCCACCGGTTTTTATGCGACGCCGGAGATTCATTGGGATCGCGTGGCAGGACGCGGCAAACCGTTTTATTATTTTGCTTATGGCGCGGCGGTGACTGAAGTAGAAGTGGACGGATTGACCGGACTGCAACAGGTGTTGCGCGTGGATATTTTGCATGACGTCGGTCGATCAGTGAACGATGGGGTTAACCGCGGACAGATTGAAGGCGGGTTTATTCAAGGCATGGGCTGGTTGACGGCGGAAGAACTGGTGTGGAACGACAAAGGAGTGAAGCTGACGCATTCACCGGACACATACAAAATTCCGTCCATTGGCGATACGCCGAAGATTTTCAATGTGACGCTGCTGCCCGACGCCGCGCAGAAAAAGGTAGTTCACGGCAGCAAAGCGGTTGGCGAACCACCGTTCATGCTCGCGATTTCAGTGCGCGAAGCGATTCGTGATGCCGTGGCGGCGTTCGGTTCAGGCGGAAGAGAAGTTCTGCTCGCGTCGCCGGCAACCTGCGAAGCAATCTGGCGAGCGATTCAGCGGCAACGCACGCAGTCGCCCGACAAAGCAGAACCAGCTTCCGCAGCTCAAGCAAGGATGCCTTTAACGACTTTGCCGTGAACGTCGGTTAGACGGAATTGCCGGCCTTGATGGGTGTAGGTGAGGCGTTCGTGATCGAAACCGAGGCAATGCAAAATCGTCGCCTGTAGATCATACACGTGCACTTCGTTTTCTGCGACGTTGAATCCGAGGTCGTCGGTGGCGCCGTAAGTGATGCCGGATTTAATGCCGCCACCCGCGAGCCAGACGGTGAACGCCTGAGGATGATGATCGCGCCCGAGGCTGCGGCCGAGCGATGGGTTGGTTTCCACCATCGGCGTGCGACCAAATTCGCCGCCCCAGATGACCAGGGTTTCGTCGAGTAACCCGCGTTGCTTGAGATCTTTTACCAACGCCGCCGAAGCGCGATCGGTATCGCCGCAGTTCTTCTTCAGATTGCCAATCACATCCGTGTGCGCGTCCCAGCCTTCGTGATAGATATTCACGAACCGCACACCGCGTTCGATCATGCGCCGCGCAAGCAGACACGCGCGCGCAAAACTCGGTTTGTCCGGATCGCAGCCGTACATCTCCAGCGTGGCGTTGCTTTCGGTTTTTAAATCCATCAGTTCGGGTGCGGAGGTTTGCAGGCGATACGCCATTTCGTAGGACGCGATGCGCGTGGCAATTTCCGGATCGCCGACGAGACCGAGATGTTCGCGATTCAGTTCTTCAATCAGGTCGAGTGAATCGCGTTGTAATTTTTCGTCCACGCCTTTCGGACGACTGACATTCAAAATGGGATCGCCTTGATTTCGAAAGCGCACGCCGGAATAGATCGTCGGCATGAAACCGCTGGACCAGTTGGCCGAGCCACCGCTGATTCCCGAGCCGGTGGACATGACGACGTAAGCGGGCAAATCGTGCGCTTCGCTGCCTAAACCGTAGATGACCCATGAGCCAAGGCTCGGACGACCCGGTTGCGAGAATCCGGTGTTGAGAAAAATCTGTCCCGGTGCGTGATTGAACTGATCCGTCTTCATGGACTTCACGATGCAGATGTCGTCCACAATTTCGGCGAGATGTGGCAGAATTTCGGAAATTTCCGCGCCGCTCTGACCATGTCTGGCGAATTTAAATTGCGGTGCAAGCACGGCAGCGTCAGGGCGAATGAATGCGTAACGTTGTCCGGCAATAACCGATTCCGGCAGCGGTTTGCCGGCGAGTTTTGCGAGTTCGGGTTTGTTGTCGAACAAATCGAGCTGACTGGGCGCGCCGGCCATGAAGAGGTGAATTACGCGTTTGGCTTTACCGGGAAAATGCGGTGCGCGCGGCGGCAACGGAGCCATGCCGGACGAATTTGCACGAGCGAAGGGCGAGAACGCGTTGGTGAGCAGCGAACCGAGCGCAATCTTGCCGAGGCCGAGGCCGCATTCTTTCAGAAACCAGCGGCGTGAGTTCAATCGCGGCGGACTGCAATTGTAGAGATGATCGTGACAGTTCATGCGACCTAACTTTTGGTGATCGTTTCGTCGAGGTTCAGCAACACGCGGGCGACCGCCGTCCACGCGGCATGTTCATTGAGTTGTTCGCCTTCTTTTTGCTCCAGCAGATCGGCGGCTTTGAGTTCACCGGTGGTCAAGCGTGTGAGCTGCGATTGATAAAAGGTCAAAAGTTTTTCGCGTTCGCTGTCGGTCGGCTGACGGGTCAAACAGCGACGGAACATAAATTCCAATCGTTGCGCATCCGTTCCGTCGTGAGCGGCAGTCAGGCGACCCAATGCGCGGGCGCATTCAATCGCTACCGTGTCGTTGAGCAGCGACAACGCCTGTAGTGGCGAGTTGGAGCGTTCCCGCCGTGCCACACACGCTTCGCCGCTTGGCGCGTCGAAGGTGGCGGCCATCGCGTAAGGTGTCGTACGTTTGGCGAACGTGTACAATCCGCGCCGATAACGGTCCGGACCTTCGTTCGTCTGCCATTTCAACGCGCCGTACGCACCTTCAGTCGAAACGCCCGGCGGTTGCGGCGGATAAACGCTCGGGCCACCGACTTTGTCCGAGAACAATCCACTGGCGACGAGCGCCGTATCGCGAATCTGTTCAGCATCGAGGCGGAAACGTGGTCCGCGCGCGAGCAGAATGTTTTCGGGATCGCGTTCGCGAAAAGCAGGGGAAACTTTGCTGTCCTGCTGATAGGTCGCACTCAACACGATGAGCCGATGCAGCTTCTTGAGCGACCAACCTTGTTTCATGAATTCCACGGCGAGCCAATCGAGCAGTTCCGGATGTGACGGCAAATCGCCTTGATAACCGAAGTCTTCGAGCGTGCGAACAATGCCGCGGCCGAAGAATGCTTCCCATTGACGATTCACCGTGACGCGCGCGGTGAGCGGATTTGATTCAGAAACCAGCCAGCGCGCGAGCGTGAGGCGATTTGCCGGTGCGTCTTTCGGAAGTTGCGGAAGAATCGTAGGAACTCCGGGGGTAACTTCCTCCTTCGGTTGCAGAAATTCGCCGCGATGATGACGAAATGTCTTTCGCGTGTAAGTAGCAGGACGTTCACTCATGACGAGTGTGGTGGGAAACCTGGGTAATTGATTGCGCAATCGATCAATTCGCCGCCGCGCTTGGTTCAGTTCGGGAGCAAATCGCGCGAACTCGTGCAGCAATAATTCGCGATCCATCCCAGTGTGATTGGAATAAAGCAGCGAAGAAATTTCCACGTCATTGCGATATCGGCGCAACACAGCTTGCGCGGCATCGGATAGCGCGGAGGCGGTGGCGTTTTCGTTGGTGGTGACGGCGATGCGGAACTTGCCCAGGCCGGCGGCGTAATATTTTTCAAAGACCATTTCGATGTGAAGCGGCTCCGCTGTGGAAAGGGAATTGGTCAGTTGAAACACGGCGTTGTGCGGCTTGCCTTGTTCGCCTTTGATTGACCAGCCGCTTTGTAAATCGCCATCAATACACTTGGCAACATTGTCCTGACGGTTGGCAAAGGTTTCGGTGGCGTTGTGAAGTGGCAGATTCGTCGAGCCGCTTTTGACGCGGAATTCGGACAGAAAGAAATCTCCTGTGGGGCCTTCGTAAGCCACCGCGCCCGGACCGCCATTCGGCAAACGCGCGTCAGGCAGCGCTTCGAGTCGAATCGCTTTCACGCCTTCGGGCACATCGCGGAACTGAAGCGCGTAGGTATCGTGTTTCGTGAAATCGCCATTGGCGAAAATGGAATCGTCGTTTTCGATGGTGAGATAGGGAGTTGAACCTTCGGCGGAAACCGGGCGAAGAATTTTCCAATCCACAACCTTCGCGGCTTCGCGTCGCACCCACGCAGCGAATTTGCGTTCGCGATGTTGGCGCTGCCGTTCTTCGAGCGTCAAACCGTTCGGCTGATCTTCACCGACGCTGATGCGAAATCGTCCCAACGTGTGATGACTGCCGTGATTTTGAATCAGGCGGACGACGAGTTCAGCGCTTTGCTCCAGCTTGAGCGGTTCAGCCAGTTCGAATACGGCGTGACGATGCACGCGCGGATTCTCCGGGGCAGCGATGCCCCAGCCGGTTTTGTCTTTTCCATCAATCGCGTCTTCGATGTAAAAATCTTTCTGCGAAAAATCGGCTTCGGCGCGAGCGAACTTTAATTTGCGCGGCGCGTTGGCTTCACTCGAACGCACTTCCAATTCGATTTCGCTGAGAACGAAATTACCGCTGTCAGTTCGACCAGGGCCGCCTTTGTTGATCTCATTGTCTGGAATCGCTTCCAACTGAAGATGCGTGATGGTGCGGGCGGAAGGTTGGAACGAGACGGTGTAAGTGTCTTTTTCCGGTCGCTTGCCGCTGACGCGAAACGAGCCGTCGGATAACAACTCCGCTTCCGTGCCTTCTTTGGATTGAAATTGCGCGTGACCGGGCGTGAGCCAATCAATGCGGGTTTCAATCGGGAACGCGTCTGGCAGCGCCGCTTCGAGCGCGCTGATTTGCACGAACATGTCGGCGCGCTTTTCGGCGAGGTCAGACTGAGGAACGGTGATGGTTGGTTCATCGGCATTGTTCAACAGCGCGAAAAACCGAAAATAATCGGTGTGCGGAATCGGGTCGTATTTGTGCGTGTGACATTGAGCGCAGGACATCGTAAGCCCGAGCCACGCAGTGGAGGTCACATGCACGCGATCCACAACAGAATAGAACCGATACTCAAGCGGATCGATGCCGCCTTCTTCGTTGCGCATGGTGTTGCGATGAAATCCGGTGGCGATGATTTGATCGCGCGTCGGTTTTTCCAACATGTCGCCGGCGATCTGTTCAATCGTGAATTGATCGAACGGCATGTCGTCGTTTAACGCCTTGATAACCCAATCGCGCCAGAGCCAGATGTCGCGCGGGCGATCTTTTTCAAAACCATTCGTATCGGCATAGCGCGCTAAATCGAGCCAGCGCCGCGCCCAGCGTTCGCCATAATGTGGTGAGGCCAGAAGCTTATCGACGAGTCGCTCATAGGCATCGGGCGCAGGATCGTTGATAAACTCATCCGCTTGTTCTGGCGTCGGTGGCAGGCCGATCAAATCAAGATAAACGCGTCGCACGAGCGTGGCTTTGTCGGCACGCGGCGAAGGCTGGAGGACTTCCTTTTCCAACCGCGCGAGCACGAAGTTATCGATGATATTTCGCGGCCAGGCTGCATCGCGAACTTTCGGCGGCCTGGTTTGCGTCGGTTTGATGAAGGCCCAATGCGATTCATATTCCGCGCCGGAAGCAATCCAGTGTTTGAGAATTTCCTTTTGTTCTTCGGAAAGCGGATTTTTTGCGGCGGCTGGCGGCATCTCGTCGTCATCGGTTGCATAGATGCGCCGCACCAATTCACTTTTGTCCGGCTGACCGGGAACGATGGCGCGTTCGCCGGATTCCGCCGGAGCGAGCGCAGCGGCGCGTTCATCGAGACGCAATCCACCTTTGCGACTGGCTTCGTCCGGTCCGTGACACTTCAAACAATGATTGGCGAGGATAGGCCGGACATCGTGGGAGAAATCAACTTCAGCGAAGGCTGGCGTTTGGAGCGTAACCGGACCGAAAATTCCGAGAGCGGAAACAATTCGAAGCAACGCGTTAGGAACGCGCGCCGTTAACGCTCGTTGAACTCGGAACAATGCACGGGGCAACATGATTCAAGGCGCATCGAATCAAAGCAAAGCGGTCGCAAGCCGAATGCAAAAAGACGATGTGGTGGCATCGTATTCCGTCAATCCTGACGGACAAGCACATAAACAGGTAGGAACGGAAAAACAGCTGCCGACGAACGCGTGGAAGAGCGATTGGCCGACGATGGAAGCGACGCTGAGGTTCAGCTTCGCGGAAGAATGGTGCGAAGATTTAAGGGGTTTCGCTGCGTGTTAATTTTGCAACGCGCTGCGAATGGCTTCGATGATTTTCTTAGGGCCTTCCTGTTTCACAGCAAAACCGGAGGCGCCGGCGGCAATGGCTTTGCGTTCGCAACCCACGGGGTCGAACATCGTCATCGCCACAATCGGAAGTTTTGGATACGAGCGTCGCAATTCGCGAATCAATTGGAGACCGCAGGACGACTTGAGTTGCAGGTCTGTCAGCACCAGATCCGGGTGCGCCGCCGCAATCGCGTTCAAGGCCGTCTGAAGATCTTCCGCTTCGCCGCCGACGCACAGATCCGCTTCGCGATTGAGGCATTCGATGATGCCTTCGCGAACGGCTGCCTGATCTTCCACGACGAATATAGTCTTCTTGGCCATGAGCTGTGGGGCGCGATTAATGCGTCATAACGTGTTAACCGACTTCTCGCGTGGCGTGCGGCCACGACTGTTTCAATCGGACTGCGACCGGACGCGACTGGTCGGCTTGAACCCAGACCACGGGCACGCGGATCACGGCGGGAGTCGGGACGGGGAATTGTTGTTCGGCGAAACGCGCAAACAGGTTCCGCAAGCTGGTCAATGAAAGTGGAATTGATTTTGGCATAATTATCTCCGTTACAAGGTTTGGAAATGTTCCCGGAGCGTCGTCGGCGACTCGCCGGTGATACGTTTGAAACAGCGATTGAAGTGCGACAACGATTGGAATCCGGTTTGATACGCCACTTCGCTGATTCGATTGTTCGGATTGCGCAACAGCTCTTTGGCTTTCTCGATGCGCACGCGTGACAGGTAATCGGTGAAATGCAGGCCGGTGACCTGTTTGAACTTCTTGCACAGATAGAACGGGCTGATTGCCGCGTAGCGCGCAACGTCGGCGAGCGAAATTTCCTCATTGGAATGCTCGTGAATGAACTGCCGCGCCTTGGCGACTTGCGGCGGTTCAACCGCTTGTTCCTGCAAGGCGATCTGATTCGCCACGAGGCTGAGTTGCTTCGCGAAGAATTCGAGTAAACGCACGGCGGAATCATATTGTTGCCGACGCATGACGCGCGTGGCTTGATACGCCTGGGTGACTTCCACGGAATCAACGTCGCAACCTGATTCCCGCAATCGGCTGACGGCGGCTTTCGTTTGCGTCGCAGAGGCAGGTTTGAAAAAAACCTGACCGGTATGGAGAAAACCGATAGTGCGATCACCGAGGCGGACTTTGATCGCGGATTCATTGAGGCCGAATTGGCATTTCAACGTCGCCGGTGCGTCGTCAGCAGCCTGACAGACTTCCTGTTGCATCTGGAGGCATTGCGCGCAGGAACGATTATTCTTCGCGACCAACGCGCAGAACGGATTTTGGTGACGTTCGCCGGCCTGGGCGAGTTGCCAGTCGTCCACCGGACGCAGCGCGAGCGGCAATCCTGTCGCCTCGGTGAACGCCTGTTGGTAATCACGGAACAAAGTGCAGGCGGCGAGTTTGCGGACCAGGGCTTTGTCGGCCTGCCGGTCGGTGACCGGGCGTTGGCCGGGCAGGGGCAGGGGTGCGATGCGCATCGTGCCAGTGCGGGCGGATGTTGAAACGGCCGGGTTGATGCGGGAGGGTTCAACCCGCTTCGGTGTCTCAGTCAGTTCCATAATCATGCGATTAGTTTAAGGCCCTGCTGCGGGGAAAAACTATTAGGGCAACGGAGAAACAGAGGTAGGTTCCGCTAAACCGATGCCGTAGGGAAACGTGGAATTCGCGGATAAGCAAAATGCTTATACCACTTTTATTGTGCTGAAGTGGAGGGTTTTATGAGATTAACCGAGCGTTAATCCGTAGTCCGCCTGGTGTAATCCTGAGCCGCAGCCCAGCGAATGGCGAAGCGCAAAAACTCCGGCGTAGTGCGAAAGCCGAGCTTCTCTTTGATGTGGCCGCGATGCACATCCACGGTCTTTGCCGAGAGATGCAGCTTTTGCGCGATTTCTTCGGTGCTCCAGCCTTCGCCGTAAAAACGTAGCACTTCGAGTTCGCGATCGGTGAGAGATTCTTCGGGTGATGCGCTATTGCTTTGACCGCTGAACGATTCCAATGCACGCGCGGCCATCGTCGGACTGAGCGCGATTTGACCATTCAAAACCGTTCGCACGGCGGCGACGATTTTTTCCGGTCCTTCGCTTTTCATCACGTAACCGCGTCCGCCCGCGCGCAACACTCGCGGCGCATAAAATTCTTCGTCATGCATGGATACGACGACGACCGGCAATCCGGGATGCAACGCCTGAATGTCCTTGAGCATTTCAATGCCGCTTTTGTCCGGCAACGTGAGATCGGTTACCACGAGGTCCGGTTTAAGTTGCGGAATGGCGGCTAACGTTTCGCGCGCTGTTCCGGCCTGACCGCAGACTTCAAAATCGGTTTCGCGATTCAGCGTTTCCACCTGGCCGATGCGGGTCATGGGATGATCGTCCACGACGAAGATTTTTTTCTTCGCCGGAGTGGCGGCAGTTTTGGCTTTCGGCATAGCAGGCGAATCAATGTTCTTTCGGTCCAGCCCCTTTTGTCGCCAGCGCGTGGCGCAGCGAACAAAGGACCTGAACACCGTTAGGCAGCGCATTTTGCACCGTCAACGTCGCGCCAATCAAGTGCGCGCGATGTCGCATCGTTTTCATGCCGAGCCCATGCGTCGGTGATTCGGTAAATCCTTGTCCGAAATCGCGCACCGACAATTCGAGTGCCTCCGAGGTGCGATCGAGCCGGATGTCGATTCGCGTCGCACCGCTGTGTTTGAGCGCGTTGTTTACGGCTTCCTGCGCGATGCGATAGAGATGCGTTGCAATAGATTGATCTGAAATCAGCACAGCGGAATCCGCGTCGAAATTACATTCAATTTTCCGATCCCGCGTCACGCGATCGGCGAGATTCTGCAGAGCGGTCATCAAACCTTCCGGTTCGGGCGGGACGGGATAAAGTCCGCGCGCCAACTCGCGGGTTTGCTCCAGCGCTTCAACGATGAGTGCGTGAACGCGACTGGCGCGAGCCGCTTCTGCGGCCTCGCGTTCTTTTAAATCGCGTTGCAACAAATCGCTCAGGAACAGCGCACCGCCGAGTTGTTGACCGAGTCCGTCGTGCAAATCCCGTGCGATGCGACCGCGTTCTTCTTCGGCTGCAGCAGCGACGGCGGCTTCGAGGCGTTTGCGTTCGGTGATGTCCCGTGCGATGCGGGAAGCGCCGATGATGGTTCCTGCCGCATTGCGAATGGGAGAAACGGTAAGCGCGACATTGATGCGCGTGCCGTTCTTGTGGAGTCGCACCGTTTCGACCTGCGACAATCGTTCGCCGCGTTTGATGGCCGCCAGAATCTCCTGATCTTCCTCAATCAATTCCGGCGGGAACAAAAACAAGATGGATTTGCCAATGACTTCGTCGGCGCGATAACCAAAGATGTTTTCCGCTCCGGCATTCCAGGTGGTGATAATGCCATCCAACGTTTCACTGATGATGGCGTCGTCGGAAGATTCAACAATCGCCGCCAGCCGATGCTGCGCTTCTTCACCGCGTTTGCGTTCCGTGATATCGCGAAGAATCACGGTGAACAGTTTTTGCCCGGCGGCCTCAACCTGCGAAATCGAAGCTTCGATGGGAAATTCCGTGCCGTCGGCGCGCAAACCGAAAATCGTGCCCAACGCGCCCATGCGGCGGCTCGTAACGCCCGTCGTGCCGAAACGATTCACGTGCGCGGTGTGAGCGCCGCGAAAGCGCGGTGGAATAAGTCGATCCAACGATTCTCCCAACATTTCACTCGCGCGATAACCGAACATCGTCTCCGCCGCTGGATTGAACATCACGATGTGTTGCTGGTGATCCGTTGTGATGATGCCGTCCGTGGCGGAATTGATGATGCCAGCGAGTCGTGCTTCGCTTTCTCGAAGCGCGGTTGCCTGGCGAGCCAATTGTTCGCGCGCGTTCTGACTTTCGTTGCGCAGACGCTTTTGTTCCAACGCATGCGTGACCGCGCTGTTGAGCCGGGCGAGTCGGTCCTTTAACAGATAATCCGCGGCGCCCAGTTTCATCGCTTCCACCGCCTGTTCTTCACCGGTTGCGCCAGAAACCAGAATGAACGGCACATCCACCTGGTGTTGCCGTAACAGCGTGATGGCTTTGATTCCGTTGAAAGTAGGCAGGGCGTAATCCGAAATGATCAAGTCCCACGGTTGGGCGAGCCGCGCCACGAAATCACGCTCGGTCTCGACGCGTTCCCAGCGCACGGCAAAACCGCCTCGTTGCAATTCGTGCACGAGCAGTTCCGCATCGTTCGGAACGTCTTCGACGATCAATACATTTAACGGCACACCCATAGCGGCGAACAGAATTGAGGAACTGGCGAAACTTCTTTCCTCATCATTTCGATGCGACTGGTTTATAACAACGCAACCAAGGGGTGTCGAGCGACCTCGGCGAAAAGCTGATTTGCTGGAAGTGATTTAAAATTTCATCGGTGCAGTAGCCGCCGACGTAAGGAGGCGGAATGCAGAAGCGAAACTCTCACATTTGCCCGTGCGTCCGCCTCATTACTTCGGCGGCTACAAATGGGGTGCTGCTTCTAAACCAATTGATTTCTACCAACGGTCGGCGGAAGGACCTCGGCGCGTTTATCAATATATTGCGCCAGAATATCCACCGCGATTTCCATGACGCTTTGCGATTTGATGTTGATGCCGACGGGGCAGGCGACGCGCGCCATCTGTTCGGCGGTGGCAATTTTCTGTTTCACAAAATGCTCGGTAATCGTGCGGGCTTTGCGCGCACTGCCAATCATCCCGAGAAATTGAAACGGTCGATGAATCCACGTCTCCAACACGAGCGCGTCATGTTTGTGTCCGCGCGTAACGATGAGTCCAAACGTCGGTGTGTTCGCGAACGGTTGATGTAAAATTTTTTCCCAAGGCTCGACGTGCAACGAAACGGCAACGGGAAAAATCTCGTGGTTCGCGAGTTCGGGCCGATCATCAAAAACACTGACGGCAAAATCGAGTTGCAACGCCAGCGGCGCGATCGCCTGGGCAAGATGACCGGAGCCGGCAATCCACAACGCGCACGGCGGCGCGATGGTTTCCGTGTAGCGGAAGTTGTTGCTGGATGATTCGGCGTCTGAGGCAGAATTCAGTCGGACCAGTTCGAATGAGGAAGTCACTGCCCAGGTTTTCGTGGAGTCGCGTTTGGCAAGGTCAGCCCAGAAACGTTCTCCTGCCGCTTGCGCATTGGGAATGATGAGGCCCGACACTTTGCCGCCGCATATCAAGCCATCGTCCCAACCGAAATCATGATCCAGCACCAGCTCAAAAGTCTGCGGTTGGCTATCGCGCAAGGATTGCAACGCGAGTCGTTGCGCTTCCGCTTCAAGACAGCCGCCGCCGAGCGTGCCCGCGATTTTTCGATCGGCGAAGAAAAGCGCTTTTGCGCCGAGCTTCTGCGGACTGGAGCCTTTGACGTTGGCGATGATGCCCAGAGCGACCGGTCGATTGTCGCGCGCGGCCTGGGCCAACGTGGTGAAGAGGCTGGTCATCACAAAGCGGCGACAAACTATCGCAGGGCCGGGAGGGCGTCGAGTCGTCCGGCGGATTCGGGGCAAAATAAAAGCCGGCTTCGAAATGAAGCCGGCTCCTATTGTTCGCCTTGGTGCCTGCTATGCCACCGTTATAACCTCCTCGACCTTAGTCTGGCGCGAGGTGGGAATTTCATCCTCCTTTATCTTGGCGAGAAACGACCGGAAATTGGCGCTGAAATAGCGAGAGAAAATCCACGGAAACGAAGACGAATCCTGGCCGTTCGATAACTCTGCTTGGCAGGAACGGGGCAATGAATTCCGCCGCGCTTTCTCTCAGCAGAACTCTACTAATGTCACGTCCACTTTTCAGGGGTCAGGTCAGACGAGGGATGAACCTTGAACCGGTTCGCATCGGAAACTTCTTCATCACAAATCACCCTCTCTCCAATGAATGAAGAGAGGGTGTCGTGAGTTCTGAATGGAGAATCAGACAGTTCAGGAAACGCTGGCGAGGTCTTCGTTCGTCGCGACGTTCTGAATCTTGAACTGTTCGGCGTGCATGCCGGGGTCGGCGCGGAAGCTGAGCTTGCCGAAGTAGCGTTTCTCCATCTCGATGAGATGTTTCTCGTCTTCGGTGCGCAGACGTTCGAGCACGGTCGGATGCACTACGATGCGAAGTTGGAAATCAGATTCGTCGCGCGTGCGTTTCTTCAGGATTTCCTGGAGCTTGCGCTGGATTTCCACGCTCATCGTTTCGGTACTCTTTACTTTGCCGCGGCCTTTGCAATACGGGCAATCGTCATAGACCGCCGAGCGCACGCTTTCGCTGTGACGTTGGCGGGTCATTTCCATGAGACCCAATTGCGAGATCGGCAGGATGTGCGTCTTGGCTTTGTCGCGGCGCAAACCTTCCTTCATCCGCGAATAGATATTCTGGCGGTCGCGACCCGATTTCATGTCAATGAAGTCGAGCACGATCAATCCGCCCATGTTACGCAGGCGCAACTGCCGGCAGATTTCGTCGGCGGCTTCCTGATTCACTTTGAGAATGGCGGCTTCCTGATCCTTGCCGCCTTTGTGGCGTCCGGTGTTCACGTCAATCGCCACCAGCGCTTCGGTTTCATCAATGACAATGTAACCGCCGCTCTTGAGATGAACCTGGCGCGCGAAGGCATTTTCCAACTGCTTGCTGATGCCGAACCGGTCGAAGATCGGCTGTGCTTCGTTGTAGAGTTTCACTTTGCGTGCGGAACGCCGTGAAATCCGCGAGATCATCGCCTGCATCCGGTCGCAGGCTTTTTGGCTGTCCACGACGATGCGTTCGACGTCTTCAGTGAGGAAGTCGCGCACAGTGCGTTCGATGAGGTCCGGCTCCTGGAATACGCAGGTGGCCATCGGTTGTTTTTTGATGCGTTCCTGCACCTCGCGCCATTCTTCCAACAGCAACGCGAGATCGCGGACGAAATAACGTTTCTGCTGACCTTCGCCGGCGGTGCGCATAATGACGCCCATGCCGTCGGGAATGTTGAGTTCGCGCAAAATCTTCTTCAAGCGCTGCCGTTCCTGCTGGTTTTCAATCTTGCGAGAAATACCGCTTTGATCGGAGTTGGGCAGCAGGACGAGATAGCGTCCGGGTAACACGAGATTCGTCGTGATGCGCGGACCTTTCGTGCCGATGGGGCCTTTCGTGACCTGCACGATGATTTCCGATCCAGGCGGATAAAGACGCGGAATATCTTTTTGCGTAATCTTCGGGCGTTCGCGTTTTTTGTTCGGGCGATCCACGATTTCCACGCCGCTGTCGAATTGATTGGGCACGATGTCCCAGTAGTGCAGGAACGCGTTTTTCTCGAAACCGATGTCCACGAATGCAGCTTTCAATCCGTCTTCGAGATTGCGCACTTTGCCTTTGAAGATGCTGCCGACGAGGCGTTCCTCCGTGGTGCGCTCAATGTTGAATTCCTCGAGTTTGCCATCTTCGGTGACGGCGACGCGGGTTTCGAGCGTCTCGGCATTGATGATGACTTCTTTGTGAATCTTCTTTTCCGGCCGGATGAGGCGTTGAACTTTCTTTACCAGCGTCGTGGCGACGTCGGCAATTTTTTCGACGAGGCTGCGCTGGGGTTCGGGCACTTTGACGGGCTCGAACGGTTTCTCCGGTTCCGCGGCGACGGGTGCAACAGGAGCGGCTTCCTGATGTTGATGTTCATGGCCGGGGACCGGTTCGGGCGCGCCTTCCGGCGGCAGACCGGCGGCAATGTTTTCGGCACGTTCGATTTCGTTCTGATGCCGGCGTTCGAATAGTTTTTCCTGACCAAATCCGCCAACAACTTCACCGATGGCTTCGGCTCGCGCTTCGACGGCTTCCTTATCTTTTTTGGGCGGCTGGTTTTGCAAGCCGCCGCTGGGCTTGAACCGCATTCCCCGTCGGCGTCGTCCGCCGAATCGTTTGTCATTACTCATGATTAGTATCCCTTTCGATAGATGTGAACGTTTTGCAGCATGCCGAGCGCAATCAGGGACGCCAGCACTGAAGATCCGCCGTAAGACAACAGCGGCAGGGGGATCCCTTTGACAGGCATGAGCTGGATGTTCATTCCGAGGTTGATGAATATGTGGCTGAACAGGAGGGTGACGACTCCCACCGCCAACACTTTGCCCAGGCGATCTCGCGCCTGACCGGCGATCCGTAATCCAGTGAAGAGGACCACCGCATAGAGCGCGATCACTGTCGCGCTACCGACAAATCCTTTTTCCTCCGCGATGACGGAGAAAATGAAATCCGTGTGCGCCGCACCGGGCGGCAAAAAGCCGAGCGCCGTCTGTTTGCCCTGGCGATAACCGCGTCCCGTCAAACCACCCGAGCCAACCGAAATCAACGCCTGTTGCGATTGATACGATTTTTCTTCCTGCAACCGTTTGTAGCGACGGCGTTCTTCGGGCGTGGCGTTGGGGGGGGCAAAATCTTTTCCGAAATAAACGAGCAAACGTTGCTTCTGATAATCCTTGAGTTTGATCGGTTGCCAGATGGGCGGCGCGAAGAGCACGTCAACGATGAGCAACGCAACCAGTCCCACGACGAGGCCGATGCAACGCAACAGATAGCGTTTCGGCACTCCGGCGACGAACATCATTGCAAACGCCGTCGGCACGAGCACGGCCGCTGAGCCGAGATCGGGTTGCTTCGCGATTAATGCGAACGGCAACAGCAGCATTCCCATCGCGCGCCAGAAGTTGCCCGGTTGACGCAATTCTTCCGCCGGGCGACTGAGGAAATTTGCGAGCGCGAGAATCATCGCGAGTTTGGCGAACTCCGAAGGTTGCAGACTGAAAAAGCCGAGATCGAACCAGCGTCGCGCTCCGCCGCGTACCGTGCCGAAAAACATGACGCCGACAAGCATGACGATGTGCAACCAATAAACCGGTCCGGCCCAACGCGCCAACGTGTGGTAATCCACAAAGCACAGGAGGACGGCAAGTGTAAGTCCAGCGCCATACCAGAATGCCTGACGAAACCAGAATTGCTTGATCAACGGTTGCGCCTGCGCGGCTTCCGTCACCATGGTGGCGCTGAATACAAACGCCAACCCGATCAGCATCAGGCCCGCTATCGCCGCCAGTTGCAGGCGGTCGAGGCGCGGCGTGCTGTCGTTGAGAGAAAGTGACGTCATGTTTTTATCGGTTCGCGGCCAGACTGTTGGTTTGCGCGCGCGATTCAAATGCCTTCAGCGCGATGTAAACATCCTTCGCAATCGGCGCGCAGGTGGTGCCGCCGGATATGCCGTCTTCGACCATGACGACAACAGCGTAGCGAGGCGATTCATAGGGCGCGAAAGAAGCGAACCACGTCGTGTTCTTCTTCCGTCCGTCAGGCCGCAGGATGTCGAGTTCTGCCGTTCCAGTTTTGCCGCACACGCGAAAACCGCACGGTTGGACGCCGCGGCCCGTGCCTTCCTGATCCTCGGTTTCCGCCAACATCGCTTCGCGCAAGAGGATGAGATTGCGTTTGCTGACGCCGAGGTAATTGCGAATCACGCCGCGTGGCGTTACGAGTGGGGTTGCGAAACCGGTTGGATCGTGCGGGGCGTAACGATCAATCAGGCGCGGTAACAACACCGCGCCGCCATTCGCCAATGCGGATGTCATTACCGCTACCTGTAACGGCGTTACGTCCATCTCGCCTTGGCCGATGCAGATGTTGGCGGTGTAACCGTCGCGCCAATCTTTGCGTCGAACGCGTTCGGCGGTGGGAAAATTTCCTTTCGCTTCCTGTCGCAACGGAACGACGCCGGTGGGAAATCGTTCGCCTAAATGCAGACGGCGACCAAGTTCGACGACGTGTTCAAACACACCGGGGCGCAGCCCGAGATCGATGAAATAGGCGTTACTGGAACGGGCAATGGCGCGGCGCAAATTGTACGGGCCGGGCGGGGCGGTATCGCGGAAGCGTTGTCGCCCCACATCAATGTAACCGCGTCCATGGTGATTCGGATTTTCCCGTACGATGTATTCATCCTCGGGGTCAAATCGTGCTTCCGGTGTTTCCAAAGCAGCGAGGGCGACAATGGTTTTGAACACCGAGCCGGCCTGATAATGTTCGCCAGTGGCGCGATTTTTTTCCGCCGTGAGTGATTGAATCTGCTGGTAATCGCGTCGCGAAATTCCGTGCGCGAATTGATTGGGATCAAACGTCGGGTTGGAAGCCAGCGCAAGAATGTCGCCGGTGCGAACGTCCATCACGACGACGGCGCCGCGGGTGAATTGATTTTCCCGGCGTAACGCTGCTTCGGCGGCGCGTTGCACTTCGAGATCAATTGTGAGCACGACGTTAGTGCCGGGAACGGTCGGCTCCCAGATTGTTTCCGCCTGGCGATAACCGAGGCTGTTAATCTGAATTGATTTATAGCCCGCATGACCACGCAGGTAATTACGGTCCAAACCACCTTCGATTCCGACGACTCCGCGATAATCCGGTAAGCGATACCAATAAAACGCTTCCTCGCCTTCGACTGAACTGTTGTCAGTGCGCACGTAACCGACGATGTGTGCGGCGACGTTGCTGTGCGGATAAAAACGGCGCGACTGAATGTCGAGATCTACGCCCGGAACATCGATCGGACTTTCTTTCAATCGCGCGACCTGACGCGGTGAAAGATTTTCCGCCAGTCGAAACGGAACGAACGGTAATTGCGCGTAGTGCCGATGAAAGTTCGTCGGATTGACGTAAAGCGGCGATTGCAGGACGGCAGAAATTTTTTCGGCTTCAGTCGCAATCACCTGATAACGCGCGGCTCGTTCGAGCTGATCGCCTTTCACGCGGACGTATTGAGTTCGCACCGGAGAAACGCCGAGCCACTGTTTCCACAACGGGAGGTCGTTGGTGACGATCTGGCGGGGACGGATGCGCTGGTATTCTTTACGGAAGGAACGACTGAGTTCTTCGAGGTAGAGATCGATGTTGTAGCTCGGGCGATTTTCCGCGAGCGCGATGCCGTTGCGATCCAGAATTTCACCGCGCAACGCCGGAATGCGCACGGAGCGGAAAGCCTGGGTTTCGACGGATTCGCGATGCCGGCTGGCGTTCACGATTTGCACCCACCAGAGTCCGGCGAGCAAAATGAGCAGACCGCCACCCAAAACGAGTGCCAGCAACTGGAGTTGGGGATCGTTTTTGCGGAGTTGGTCGAAAATCAGCATGGTCAATTACCGCGAAGCGACACGAATAAATGCGAACTAAATCCGGTGACTGGATTCTTACCGTTGTGCTGCTTCGGGTTCATCGGGATTTCAATTTCTTCCACGGCGGATTTCGCGGTCGGCGCGAAAACTGGTTTCAATGATGGGTTGATAACCCAGTGCGTGATTCAAACGGTCGAACAACAGGAACAAAATCGGCGTCGCGATTCCGCCGCCCAGGCTCATGACGAACCATTGCCAGAGCGAACCCCAGCCGAGCAGGGGAGATTGACCGAGCGTCAGCAGCATCAAAACAACGAGTGCCGGTGCGAGCGCACTCGCGATGACGCCGAGCACGAATTGCGCAAACAACTGATCGCGCAACAGCAGGTCGCGGCGCAGTTGTAGCAGGAATCCGATCAACAATAACGGCAGCACGCTCACGCCCAGCGGATTGACAGACAGCGTGTCGAACATGAGTCCGCCGAAGACGGCCAGCGTAATCATCATGGCCGGGCCGGACGTAAGCGCGGTGTAAACCATCAACGCGGGCAGCAGGTCCACCTGCGCGCCGAACCAACTCCGCAAGCCGCCGACGGTGCCCTGTAAAAACACCGCCAACAGCGCCGCGAGCAGAATCAGAATGTTAGACAATACAAACATAGTCAGCGGGGAAACATCCAACCGGAGCGGTTATGAGGTTTGAAATCAGTTTCAGTTTTCATCGAAACATCACCCACACTTCTTCGAGCGAACTGAGGTTCGCGGATAATTTCACTTCAGCTTCCTGAATCAGACCGGATTCCACCGGATGCGCTTCTTCGACCACGTGACCGATTTGAATTCCCGGTGGATAAATGCGGGACAATTCACTGGTTACGAGACGTTCACCGGGTTTGATCTTCGCACTGCGTGGCAGATGTGAAAGCGTTACGAATGAACCATCGAACGGTCCACCGCCGCCCACGATGCCTTGACTGCGCATTTCGTTTTCCACCACAGCAGGCACTTCGCAATTCGGATCGCCAATCAGCAACACATGCGAGCGGGTGAAGCTGACGGAAGAAACGCGGCCAATGAGATAACCCTCGGCGGAAAGCACGGGAATGGCATTGCTGACGCCGTCGCGACTGCCGAGATCGATTTGCACGGTGCGCCACCAGTTTGCCGGGTCGCGATAAATCACCCGCGCGAGTTTCACTTTCCAGCGCGATTGTTTTTGCCAGCCGACGAGTTGGCGCAG
>CALAYC010000312.1 GCA_937894935.1 uncultured Verrucomicrobiota bacterium | reverse complement strand
GGGCGCGTGACTTTGATATCGAGAATGTCTGAGCTGCCGGGAACGTCGTACATGACTTCGAGCATGATTTTTTCAATCAGCCCGCGCAACGCCCGTGCGCCTGTGCCTTTCTTGTGCGCTTGAACGGCTAGTTCCCGCAATGCGTCGTCGGTAAACTCCAAATTCACACCGTCCATTGCCAGCAGTTTGGAAAACTGCTTCGTCAGCGCGTTCTTGGGTTCGACCAGAATGGAAACCAGTTGCTCTTCGCTCAACTCCGACAACGTCGTGAGCACCGGTAAGCGTCCGATGAATTCAGGAATGAAACCGTAGTTCAACAAATCTTCCGGTTCAGCGTGCGCGAGGATCTCGTCCCGCGCCGCCGCAGACAGTTTGTGCGTTCCGGCAATTGCACCAAATCCCATCGTGTGCCGACCGAGACGCCGCTGAATGTTTTTCTCCAATCCCACAAACGCGCCGCCGCAGATGAACAGAATATTCGTCGTGTCCACCTTGATGTATTCCTGCTGCGGATGCTTGCGACCACCTTGCGGCGGGACATTGCAGATCGTGCCTTCGAGAATCTTCAGCAACGCCTGTTGCACACCTTCACCGCTGACGTCACGCGTAATGGACGGGCCTTCGCTCTTGCGCGTGATTTTGTCGATTTCGTCGATGTAAATGATGCCGCGTTGGGCGCGTTTCACGTCGTAGTCCGCGCTTTGCAACAGACGCAGAATAATATTCTCCACGTCCTCGCCCACGTAACCCGCTTCGGTCAGCGTGGTGGCGTCGGCAATCGCAAACGGCACGTCGAGAATTCGCGCCAGCGTGCGCGCGAGCAACGTCTTGCCCGAGCCGGTCGGTCCGATCATGAGAATGTTGCTCTTCTCAATTTCCACATCCGCATGCGGGTCAACCTTGGATTTCGGGGATTTCGCAGGCTCCTCGCCTTCTACTGCAGCAGGTGTCTGAATGCGTTTGTAGTGATTGTGCACTGCGACGGCCAACGTCTTCTTGGCGTGTTCCTGCCCGACGCAATGCAAATCCAACTCGCGTTTGATTTCCGCGGGTTTCGGAACGGTGAAACGCGGTTGGCGTTTCTGTTCCTGCAATTGCAATTCGCGGTCGAGAACGTTTTTGCAGAGAATGATGCAGTTGTCGCAGATATAAACGCCCGGGCCGGCGACGAGTTTTTTCACTTCTGAGTGCGATTTGCCGCAGAAGCTGCACATGGTGATATTGGTCGGGCGTGCCATAGGCGGAAACCTTAACCTGCTGACGCGATGTTTTGCTAGCTCGCAACCACCTTGTCGGCGCCGGGAATTTCCTTGCGCGACAGAACGACCTGATCCACGAGCCCGTACGCTCTCGCTTCTTCAGCGGTCATGAAATAATCGCGGTCGCAATCCTTCTCCACCTGTTCCACCGGTTTGCCCGTGTGTTTGGAAAGAATTTCGTTCAGCGTTTTCTTGAGTTTGAGCATGTGGCGAACGCGGATTTCCACGTCGCTGGCCTGACCTTCCGCTCCGCCAAGGACCTGATGAATCATGATGTTCGAATGCGGCAAGGCGAAACGCTTGCCCTTCGTGCCGGCGGCCAACAGCACCGCGCCCATGCTCGCCGCCTGGCCCACGCAATAGGTGTTCACGTCGCACGTGAGGTATTGCATGGTGTCGTAAATCGCCAACCCCGCCGTGACGCTTCCGCCCGGGGAATTGATATAGAGATGCACATCCTTCTTCGGATCCGCCATTTGGAGGAACAGCAATTGGGCGATGATGACGTTCGCAACCTGGTCATCCACGGGCGTGCCGAGAAAGAGGATGCGGTCCACCAGCAGGCGGGAATAAATGTCCCAACTGCGTTCGCCCCGACCGGTTTGCTCAACCACGATCGGCACGAGGAAATTTTGCGGATTCGGTTCTTTGTTCATCAGTGCGGCACACTAGCCAAGGGTGCTGACAGCGTCAAGAAATGCGCAAATGCTCGCGTGACTTTTGCGTTCCGCCCATAATCATGTGCGGAAGGAAGGTTTGACCTCACTGTCCGGGATTTTTAGCATCGACGAAATTTTTACGGGCGACACAACGCAGGTTGCGCGCGCGGCGTCCGGTGAATCAGACCGCCACTGAATTTTTGCATGGAAATCTATTTCGTTCTGCTCTGCCTGGCGGCCATCATCGGGTTGTATTTCTACAACAATCCCCTGCAACACGACCGCGCCTTCATGCTGCGGCGGTTCGTAAACTGGTTTCCCCTCGGCATGACCTACGCGTTCCTCTACATGGGACGCTACAACCTCCAGGTTTCCAAGAACGCCCTGGGCACCCTGATGACCAAGGAGGACTTCGGCATCATCTTCGCCGTCGGCACATGTGTTTACGCGTTCTCCTTCCTGATCAACGGCCCGCTCGTGGACAAGATTGGCGGCAAACGCGGCATCGTCATCGCCGCCGTGGGCTCATCGCTCGCCAACATCCTGATGGGCGTACTGACCTATTTGGTGGTAAACGGCAAACTCAACATGAACCTCGTGGTGGCGTATTCCGTGGTTTATGGGCTGAACATGTATTTCCAAAGCTATGGAGCCGTCTCGATCATCAAGGTGAAGGCGTATTGGTTTCACGTCCGGGAACGCGGCGTGTTCGGCGCCATTTTTGGAACATTGATTTCATTCGGCGTTTACTTCGCCTTCGATTGGGGGCGCAGCATCGTGGCCATGACCAAAGCCGAACCGGCCCCGGACGCGGGTTGGTTTCATAGTTTCTTGCGCCGCTTGTTCGCTGTGGACACCGGCACCGTGGACGCGACGTGGGCGGTGTTCTTCATCCCGGCAGCGATCATGTTGTTCTGGGCCACGCTGGACTGGTGGTTGATCAAGGACACGCCGGAAGAAGCCGGCTTCCCGCACCTCGACACCCATGACGCGTCCTCCGGCGTGATGCACGTCGAATTGTCCACGATGGATCTCTTGAAAAAAGTTTTCACCAGCAAACTCATGCTGTTGATCGCGGCCATCGAACTGACCTCGGGCGTATTGCGCAACGGCATCTTGCAATGGTACACGATTTTCACCCATGAAGTGCCGCAGCCGGGCGCGGAATACTTTCAAAAGAACTGGGGCTTTCTGCTCTGCATCTTCGGCATCATCGGCGGTTTCACCGGCGGCTTGATGTCCGACAAACTCTTCCAATCGCGCCGCGGACCACCCGCCGCCCTGCTCTGCGGTGTGATGCTGTTGCTGACGACAACGATGGCCGTTTACCTTTTCCGTTCGCCGGTTGTGGTGGCTCTGGCGGCGCTGCTCATGTCGGCGGCGGTCATTGGGGTTCACTCGCTGATGTCAGGCACAGCCGCAGCAGACTTTGGCGGTCGCAAAGCCACCGCCACCTGCTCCGGTATCGTGGATGGCTTTGTTTATCTCGGCAGCAGCATCCAATCGCTGGGCATCGGTTTCCTGACGCCGAAAGATCACGTCGCCGCCCAATCACCCGGCACCGCATTCAGCTTCAGTGAACTCTCGGGGCAAAGTTGGTTCTGGTGGCCGGTGTTCCTGATTCCGTTTGCGTTGATCGGTATGATCATCGCCTGGATCATCTGGCACGAACTTCCGGCCGCAACGCGAAAATATCTCGCCCAAAAGGAAAAGACACCAATTGCCCCCGTTTGAAGTATTTGAAAAAGTCCAACCGTAAGAACGCAAAGGATTCTGTAACCTTTGCGTTCTATTGCGGCCTTAGCTCCAACTGCTCTGCCGCACCGTGGAATTGAACGCCTTCGCGTGTCAGCAATTTCACCTTCCATTCCAATCCGCCGGAGAATCCACCGATTTTCCGGCGCGCCGCCAGCACGCGATGACACGGCACGAGCACCGGAATCGGATTCGCACCACAAGCACCGCCCACCGCGCGCACTGCTTTCGGATTACCGATAGCCGCAGCAATTTCGCCGTAGCTACGCGTTGCGCCCAATTTTATTTCAAGCATCGCCGCCCAGACACGTTGTTGAAACCCAGTGCCACTCGATAAATCCAGCGGCGGCAGTTCGTCCGGCGTGTCTCCCGCCAGAACCGCTTTGACCGCACGCTCAGTCAACCGATGCCATTGACGCACCTGCGCGGGAATATTGCCGGTTGAAGAAATATCGTGACGTTCTGCCGATTGCGGAAAGTGCAGGCGCGTTAATCCCTTTGCCGAATAGCCGGCGAGAAATTCGCCTTCGGACGTTTCCAGAGGAAGATAAATCAGAGTCCCCGCAGCACTCATAACGCGGCTCAACGCGTCTTCAAAAACCACCACAGCGTTCCGAACAACACCACAAATAATAGCGCCGAGAACAAAATGAACCGATTGCGCGCGACGCGCTTTTCTTTGCGCAATGGTCGCAACCCCTGCACGCCACCTGCCGCGAGATAGCTTACCAATTTCGGATTGCTGGTGTTCGGTCCGGTGAAGAAGGTGCGCACGCGCTGCACCATGGCGGGAAAATCAAATTTGCGGACGCCGAAATCGTTATAATACTCCGGCGCGTTGGGCATTTCGTTCGGCACGGTGATTCGCTCCTGATTGATCTGCTCAAATACCGGTTCGCTACGCGTCGGCAGGACCTCATCCTTCACATCGGTCACCGTTGCAGCGTGAGAAACTGTTGCGCCATGCGGCACGTCCGTCGAACGCAGGCGCGGCTGCTCCTGCGCTCGCTGCAATTGTTCATCGAGCTGCTGGATCTGCGCTTCGAGCGCGGCAATTTCGGCGTTTAACGCCTGCGCGCGTTCCGAAACCGGATCGGATTTTCGCTTGAGCCAGCTCATGAAAATTTTCGAGCTCTGCGCGCTGCTCAACCTCCCATGCTCAGCGCAACAGAATGGCAACCAACACGCCTAGCGCCAACAACGCAACCGCCACGAGCGGCCACGTGAACGCCAGGCCCAATTTACAAAGCTCAAAGAAACTCTTCGGCGCCAACAATGGCGAAACCTCGTTCGCCGCCTTCACACTGACATGGGAAGTCGCGCTTTCGCCGGACAACACCGGGAATTTCAATCGCGCGCCGTTCCATTCCATCCGCGCGTTTTCCAGCGTCGTCAGCGCCCGCGTGAGTTCCACATTGAAACTTTCTTTCGACCACGCTTCCTCGTTGATGGATTGCACTTTGCCCAAAGAATCGCGCAAAGCTGCCACGGTTTTTGCCATCTGTTCGGCATCGCGTCGCGCCGCGAATTCCGCTTCCTCCAACAGGCCCAGGCCGCGCGTGAGATTTTCAATCATCTCCTGGCGACCGGTCTGAAATTCCGTCTGGCGCCGACGCACTTCTTCGAGTGCGGCACGCTCACGCTCTAATTCTTCCTGCGCACGTTTCAGTTCGGCGAGTTTCTGCTGAGCTTCGGTGACTTTAGAATCTACTTCCTCACGGGTCGGCGCGCGAAAACCGCTGTTCGCCGTCCCGATGGATGACGTCGCGTAAGGCGACTTCGGAGTGTGAAAATCCGTATCTACAAATTCAGTCGCATCGTACTCGGTCGGCATAGCGCGACTTTAAGCACCACGAGAATGGGTGTAAAGAAGTGTGTTGCCTACCAGTCATAAAGAAGTGAACCGAGGTCGTCGCCACTGCGCATCGAGTCGATTCAAACTTCAAATCTGATTCGACGACGACGTGATTTTCCGGGTGATGAACGAAGGAAATCTGCCGAAAAATGAAGCTGTTTATGGTGCCCGCGACAGGACTTGAAC
>CALAYC010000311.1 GCA_937894935.1 uncultured Verrucomicrobiota bacterium | reverse complement strand
CATCGAGCGCGTCGAGCCGCGCTTTGAAATCACACCGTCGGGTGTGCAGTGGTTCGATATGGGGGTGGTGTTTGCGTCGAGTGGTGGCGAGACGTTTTCGGCGGCGGACATTCAGCGATTGATTTTGTCGGGACAGAGCCACACGCGTTTGAAGAACGGCAAGATGGCGGTGATTGATACCGGTGCAGTGGAGGAGTTGCAGGAGGTGTTGCTGGATTGCGCGCCGCAACAACACGCGCAGGGTTATCGCATCAACGCGAAGCAGGCGGGCTTTCTGGAAGCGACGCTGCAGCAGCATCCGAATTGGAAAGTGCAAGCCCCGGCGACGTGGCGCGAGCGCGCCGCGAAACAAAGCGGCGAAGCGAAACTGGTTTGTCCGCCACTCGGTGAGCTTGAGAATGTGCTGCGTCCATATCAGAAACATGGCGTGGCCTGGATGAGTTTCTTACGCGAGAACGGGTTTGGTGGCATTCTCGCGGATGAAATGGGGTTGGGTAAAACGTTGCAGGCATTGGCATTTCTGAACTCGTGCAAGATTCAACGTGAGAAAGGACGTGAAGGTGCGCAAAGACCGGATGAGAAGAAGCCGCATTTAATTGTTTGTCCGACGAGTCTGGTGTTCAACTGGCTGGCGGAGGCAAAGAAATTTACGCCGCAGTTGAAGGTGCTCGCACTACATGGATCGGAGCGGCACAAGTTATTCAGTCAGATTGCCGACAGTGATCTGGTTGTTACGAGTTATGCGTTGATTCGGCGCGATGCGGAGAAGTATCGCGATGTTGAATTCGACACGGTGGTGCTCGATGAAGCGCAGCATATCAAGAATCGGCAGACGCAAAACGCGCAAGCGGTGAAAGCCGTGAAGTCGCAGCAGCGATTGGTGCTGACTGGTACGCCGCTGGAAAATTCGGTGTTGGATTTGTGGTCAATCTTCGACTTTTTGATGCCGGGGTACCTCGGCAGCGCGAAAGATTTTCGCGAGCGTTACGAGTTGCCGATCGTCAAAGAAAAGAACGTCGAAGTGCAGGCGCGGTTGGCGCGGCGGTTACGACCTTTCTTGTTGCGTCGATTGAAACGCGACGTGGCAGCCGATTTGCCGGAGAAACTTGAGCAGGTCGCGTATTGCGAGCTCACGTCTGATCAGCGTGCGGTTTATCAACAGGTCATTGAGGCGAGTCGCAAGGAAGTGTTGGAAGCGGTCGGGGCGCAAGGTCTGGCGAAGAGTCGCATGGTGGTGTTGACGGCGTTGTTGCGATTGCGACAGGTGTGTTGTGATTTGCGCCTGTTGAAATTGGAGAACGTCAAACCGGCGAATGCTTCCGGCAAGCTGGATCTGTTCGCGGAGTTGTTGGAAGAAGTGATTGATGGCGGCCATCGCGTGCTGGTGTTCAGTCAGTTCGTCGGGATGTTGACGCTGTTGAAGGAACGATTGAGCGAGGAGGGGATTGAGTTCTGTTATCTGGACGGGTCAACGCCGGATCGCGGAAAAGTCGTCGAGCGATTTCAGACGAATGCGACGATTCCGGTTTTTCTCATCAGTTTGAAAGCTGGCGGCGTGGGTTTGAATCTCACCGGGGCGGATACAGTGGTGCATTTTGATCCGTGGTGGAATCCAGCGGTGGAAGACCAGGCGACGGATCGCGCGCATCGGATCGGACAGACGAAAGTAGTGACGAGCTACAAATTGATTGCGCGCGATACGGTAGAAGAGAAGATTCTGACGTTACAGCAGCGGAAACGCGAAATTATAGCTGCGACTATTGGGGGAGAAGAGGAGTTTGCCGCAGCATTAAGTTGGGAGGAGATCCAGGAGTTGCTCTCCTGAGTGTGTCATTGATTTAGTAGAGCAAATGTGACTAAGCTTTGGGGTATGAAATCTGATTCTTTGAAAAAGTATATCGCGATGCGCCAATCTTTGACGGCTGAAAAAGCCCGTTTGGAAGCGCGCTTGAAAGCCATCAATGAAGCATTGGGCGAAAGCTCCAGCGCGCCAGCCAAAGGTCGTCGGGGTGGTCCGCGCTTCATGAGTGCCGAAGCGCGCGCCCGGATCAGCGCGGCGCAGAAGGCCCGTTGGGCGAAGCTTCGCGCGAAGAAGGCCTGAAGATTTCGCGGCAGAGAAGGAAACTTTTCTGCCGCGTTTTCTCGAACACTTTCGCCGCACGATTGTCCACGTTGGTGTCGGCGATAAAGCCGGGCAGCTAATTTCAGCGCCGACAAAGGACGCTTTTGCTGTTGATGGCAGGTATTCCCCAACCAGATTTCATCAGCGCCGCCAGCCGATTGCTGCGGCGAATGGTTTTCATTTTTGGCGTGTTGCTGTGGCCAGGAGTTGCAGCGGCCCAAAACTACACTTTTACCGCAACGTTGGATCGCGACACGATTTTTGTCGGCGAGAGCACCTCGTTGCTGTTGACGTTTGACGGGGCTCAGCCGGAGCAGACCCCCACCGTACCCAACGTCGCCAATCTGCAAATCCGCTACGTTGGCCCATCCAGCCAGACGACTTTCATCAACGGTCGCGTGAACTCTCGGGTGACGTACCGATATAACGTCGCCGCACGGCAGGCGGGCGATTACACGATTCCGAGTGTGGCGATGGAAGTGAATGGGCAGCGTTATACGACGCAGCCGTTGCTGTTGAAAGTGCTCCCACCGCAGGCGCCGCCGGCCAACGCCGCTGCCGCAGCCAATCAGGTTGCATTTATGCGGTTGGTGTTGCCGAAGACTAATATCTATCTCGGTGAAATTATTACTGCGACTTTTCAACTATATCTGCGCGATGGCGTGGAAGGTTGGGGAGAGTTTCAATTTACTTCATCACCAACCGAAGGAGTTACTCTCGGGAAACCGGTCGAAGGACAGCGGCAACGGGTGCAACTCGGAAACGCGATGTTCACTATCGTGCCGTTGGTAGTGTCGGTGACGCCGCACAAAACCGGACGGCTCAGCATCGGGCCGGTAACGGCGTCGATTTCGCATGCGTTGCCGCCGCGTAATTCTCATGAAGCGTTTTTCGGTCGGCTCCAACGCGTGCAGGTGACATTGGCCACGGAACTGGCGGAACTACAATGTTTGTCTGTGCCGACGGAGAATCGTCCGGGGAGTTTCAGTGGCGCGGTGGGAAATTTCACGATGAACGTCAGCGTTGGCCCGACGAATGTCGCGACCGGCGACCCGATTACGGTGCGCGTGCAGATCAGCGGGCGCGGGGCGTTGGATGGAATCAATTTCCCGGTGCAATCGGATTGGCGGGATTTCAAAACGTATCCGGCAACATCGGAGATTGAATACAGCGATCAACTCGGCATGCAAGGCACGAAGACGTTTGAGCAGATAGTGTCGCCGGAAAGCGTGGATATTCAGGCGTTGCCGCCATTTGCATTTTCGTTCTTCGATCCGGAAACCAAAACATTTCGCACGCTCACGCATCCGCCGACACCGTTGACCGTGCGACCGGGCGGAGCGGTGGTGGCGCCGACTGTTGCCGCGGCCGCAAATCAAAATTCCGCCAACGAACCGGCAGTGCAGGTGGACATCGTGCCGATTAAGCAGCGGCTTGGTTCGGTTACCCGCGGAACAACTCCGTTGCTGATGCAACCTGCGTTTTTGGCGACACAATCGTTGCCGGTGCTGGCGTTTCTGGCGGCGTTTATCTGGCGGAAGCGCGCGGATTCGCTGGCAAACAATCCACGCTTGCGCCGCAAGATGCAGGCGGAACAAACGATTCGAGCGGGGTTGGAAAAATTGCGTAACTTCGCGAGTCAGAATAAATCTGACGCCTTTTTCGCGGAAGTTTTCCGCTTGTTACAGGAACGATTGGGCGAACGACTGGATTGCCCGGCATCGGCAATCACGGAAGCGGTGGTAGAGGAAAAATTGCGTCCGCGCGGCGTGCCGGATTCAACGCTGCAGGAAACTCAGGAGTTGTTTCAACTGTGCAATCAAGCGCGCTATGCGCCGGTGCGTTCGACGGAAGAGTTGAACGCGGTGATGGCGAAGTTGGAACACGTGCTGAAGAAACTGGCGGAGGTGCGAGGATGAAGAGCGATCGCCAAATATCCTGTAGCTCGCGTTTGGTTTTGAACAGCCGATTGATGGTTCGATGGGGGGCTGCGCTGTTGAGTGTGATTTTTATCTGCCAAACAGGTTTTGCGACGGATGAGATAGAAACGCAGTTCGACGCGGCGAACAAACTTTACGCGCAAAGTAAATTTGCTGAAGCGGCGGCAGCCTATGAAGCGGTGCTGACCAATGGGGTTCGTTCACCGGTGTTATTCTTCAACTTGGGCAACGCATACTTCAAAGCAGGACACATCGGCCAGGCGATTGCGGCGTATCGGCAGGCGGAGAAGTTGTCGCCACGCGATCCGGATTTGAAGGCAAATTTACGTTTTGCACAAAATCGGGTGACCGGTCCGACTTCAAAAAGGACGGCTGCGCAGCGAGCGTTAGCGATGTTGAGTATGCGCGAATGGACGTTGCTTGCGACGGCGGGATTGTGGCTCACGTTTGGTTTGCTGACGTGGCGACAGATTAGACCTGCAGTGGCAGCGACATTGAAACTTTGGGTTTGGGTGAGTGCGAGCGGGACGGTTTTGGCGATCGTTTTATTGGGATTGGCATGGTCGCAATCTCAGGATGGTCGCACGGCGATTGTCATTACGTCTGAAGCGACGGTGCGGAGCAGCCCGCTGGATGAAGCGCCGAGCACATTCACGGCGAGCGATGGTGCCGAGTTGCGTGTGTTGGATCATAAAGACGATTGGTTGCAAGTGACGGATGATTCCAATCGCTACGGCTGGGTGAAACGCAGTTCGGTAGCGTGGGGGCCGAGGAGTTGAATGAGGGGGAGGTGTCAGGTGTCAGGTGACAGGTGTCAGGTGACAGGTGTCAGGGAATAAACTGCGACGGTTTCTTCTGTGTTCATTTCGTTTGCTCGCGTAGTTTCTTGGCGTGAGATTTTCTGTTCATGATATCGCGGTGGAGGTGATTCGCGCGGCTGGTCGGGAGAAACCGGCGGACCAGGCATTGCGCGAAGTGCTGAAGAAACAGCGCGAGTTGCCGCCCTTTGATGCGGCGGCGGTGAGTCAGGCGGTGTTCGCTTACTACCGATGGCACGCGTGGTTGCGCGATGAGCGAACCGTGGATGCGCGAATGCGATTGTCCCGCCGACTGGCAGAGCGATTTCGTGCGAATCCAAAATCCATTCCCCTTGCCGAGTTGCGCGAAAAAGCAGTTCCTGCGTGGACGCATGAGGTGATGCCGGTGAGTGACGATTGGTTGCGCTCGCTGCAACAAGAACCGATGCTATGGCTGCGCGCGAGACGCGAGTTCAGTGGCGCGCTTGAAGAAAAAATTCCGGGTGCAGTCGCGAGTGACATCTTTCCAAATGCGTTCACCTTTGCCGGAGAAACGAATCTGTTTCAGACGCCGGAGTTTCATGCGGGCGAGTTTGAAATTCAGGATATCGCGTCGCAAGCGGTCGGGTGGTTGTGTGCGCCGAAACCGGGGGAGACGTGGTGGGATACCTGCGCCGGTGAAGGTGGCAAGTTGCTGCATCTTTCCGATCTGATGCAGAACAAAGGATTGATCTGGGCGAGCGATCGCGCGGAATGGCGCTTGAAGACATTGAAGCGGAGAACGGCGCGGGCGAAGGCGTTTAATTATCGGGCGGCGGTCTGGGATGGCGGAGCGAAGTTACCGACGAAAACGAAGTTCGATGGCGTGCTGGTGGACGCGCCGTGCAGCGGATTGGGCACGTGGCAACGCAATCCGCACGCGCGTTGGACGGCATCGGCGGATGATGTGCGCGAGTTGGCGGAGATTCAGAAACGACTGCTGACAAATGTTGCGCCAAGTGTGAAGCCGGGAGGGAAACTGATTTTCGCGGTATGCACGTTGACGCACGCGGAGACAAGTGAAGTGGTGGGATTTTTTAATCAGACGCAGTCGGAATTTGAACCTGTGCCGCTGGGTTTTCCGGCAGGGACGGCGCAGGAGAAATTTGCTGCGGCGTCAACGGTTACGATTTGGCCGCAGGACTTGGGCGGGAACGGAATGTTTGTGGCGGGATGGAAACGCAGGTAAAAGTTCCAAGAACCAAGCGTCCAGAGAAACATCAATTCTCAAAAACCATTTCCCAGCCTATGCGATTGAACCCGATGGTTCATAATCTACGAAATCTAAAAGTCCGCACACTTTGAATATTGTTGATTGGAATTTCTCTGGTGCTTGGAGTTTGGTTCTTGGAGCTTTCTTCATCCGCGTTTGTCACCATTTCGTAACAATTGCGTAACGGTCCTGGCATTGTTTCGCCTGATGACGCGTGTTATTCAAAGACCAGTGATGAAACAGAAGATTCTGGTGGTCGATGATGAATCGGAGGCCGTTGAACTGGTGGAGTTCAATCTGAAGCAGGCCGGATTCGACGTCATCACTGCAGCGGATGGCGAGGAGGCGGTCAAGAAAGCAAAAACGCATTTCCCGGCGCTTGTGGTGCTGGACCTGATGTTGCCGGAGATTGATGGACTGGAGGTTTGTAAACTGTTGCGGCGCGATCCGGCGACGGCGCAGTTGCCGATCATTATGTTGACGGCGAAAGCGGCAGAGATTGATCGAGTGTTGGGACTGGAGATTGGCGCGGACGATTACGTGACTAAACCGTTCAGTCCGCGTGAGCTGGTGTTGCGGATCAAAAAGATCCTCGAACGCGGTCGCACTAAAGCTGAAGCGCGGGAAACGATTCGGCACGGAGAATTGGAAATTGATATTCCGAAACACACAGCGACGTGGAAGGGGCGCGCGATTGATCTGACGGCCACGGAGTTCAAGCTGCTGACGATTCTGGCGCAACGCGCGGGGCGGGTACAATCGCGCGATACGTTGCTGCGCGATGTATGGGAATACGACAATCTGATTGATACACGTACGGTGGACACGCACGTGCGTCGTTTGCGCGAGAAACTCGGTGGCGCGGCGAAATATCTCGATACCGTGCGCGGGGTCGGGTATCGGTTTGTCGAGTGAACTCAGGTTCAAAACGTTTCACCTTCAAAGCGCCGCTCTCAGTGGCGAAAGAGTTTCGCCAAACTTCGGTTGCACATTGGAAACCTGCTCTTTCGCATCGATCGAAAAGTCACTCATGTTAACAGCACTCATCATTTTAGCCGTTGTCGCGTTGGTGACGTTGCATCTCGGGTGGCGAGCGAAATTGCAACGGGAACGAGTGGCTTGGCGCGCGGAAACGGTGCGTCATGAAGAGTCGGAGCGCGCTCACGCGGCCGAAACGCACGCGCGGCAGGAGGCGTTGCTGGATAGCATGATTGAAGGCGTGCTCGTGTTGGATGAAGACGGGCGCATTGAATTTGCGAATCGTGCCTTCGCGCAAATGTTTCAGCTCAATGGCTCTATTTCAGGCAGAACTGTGATTGAAGCATTGCGCATTCATGAAGTGGCAGAACTGGTGGAGCGCGCGGGAAGTGAAAAGCGGGTGAGCGCTTACGAATTGCGGTTGCCTGGTCCGCCGGAGCGGTGGCTGCAAATCAATGCTTCGGCAATTATCAACGCGAAAGGCCAGCCGTTTGGCACGGTGGTGGTGTTTCACGACCAGACGCAACTCAAGAAGCTCGAAGGCACGCGCGCCGAATTTGTCGCCAACGTCAGTCATGAATTGCGCACGCCGCTTTCGCTCATAAAAGGTTACGCGGAAACGTTGCTTGATGGCGCGAAAGATAATGCCGAGGTGGCGACGCGGTTTTTGCAAACGATTGAGCGTAATGCGCGGCGCTTGGATTTATTGATTCAGGATTTGTTGACGATTTCAGCGCTGGAATCGGGTCGCGTGACGCTGAACTTGGGAGCGGTTGAAACGCACACGTTGGTGGAGCGATTGTTGAGCGATCTCAAATCGCGAGCCGAGGCGCGTCAGGTAAAGTTGGTGAATGCAGTTCCGTCGCTGATGGCGCATGCGGACGAGGCGCGACTCGAACAGGTGATCGGGAATTTGTTGGAGAACGCGATTAAGTATGGTCGTGAGAATGGCGTCGTCACGGTGGGCGGGCGTGATTTGGGTGATGGACAGATGGAATTGTTTGTTCAGGACGATGGCCCGGGTATTCCGGCTGCCGCGTTGGAGCGAGTGTTCGAAAGATTTTATCGGGTGGATAAGGCGCGGTCGCGCGAGCAAGGCGGAACAGGACTGGGATTGGCCATTGTGAAACACATCGTGCAGAGTCACGGCGGGCGCGTTTGGGCGGAAAGCGAAGTGGGCAAAGGCGCGAAGTTCTGTTTCACGTTGTTGATCGCGAAAACGGAAACGGCTCCTTAAAATCGGTTTCAAAATTCGTGGCCGTCGAGGTGACGAAGCGTGTAGATAGAAAAATGGGAGTATTTCCGCCTCCTCACGTCGGCGGCTACAGCGTTTTTCTCGGGTTGGGCGTTATCCCGACTGTTCTCGGCACAAAACGATTTTGACTTGGAGGCAACGTTTGGCGTTTCATCTGCGCGACGTGATTGATACCGAAGAACAGTTGGCGGCATATTTGCCGGTGGTGCGCGCGGCAGATTGGATTGCCGTCGATACGGAGGCAGACAGTTTACACGCTTACCCCGAGAAAGTGTGTTTGATTCAAATCAGCACCAGTGCAAGCGACCGACTGATTGATCCACTGGCGAACATTGATATCAATCCGTTGCTGGAGGCGCTGAGCGGGCATCAACTCATCATGCACGCGGCGGATTATGATTTGCGTCTGCTTTTCAAACATCACGCATTCACGCCGGGAGCGATTTTCGACACCATGCTTGCGGCGCGGTTGTTGGGTTATCGTGAATTCGGTCTTGCAGCATTAGTTGAAAAACTTCTCGGGGTTAAACTGGATAAAGGGCCGCAGAAAGCGGATTGGGCGCGGCGGCCATTGACCGAGCGCATGGAAACTTACGCGCGTAACGACACGCATTATCTCAAAGAACTCGCGAATCATCTCACGCGCGATCTGACGGAAAAGCATCGGCTGGATTGGCATCGCGAGTGGTGCGCGCGGTTGATTTCAGATTGTTCGCGTGCGCCGGAAGAAGACAGCGACACTGTCTGGCGCATCAAAGGCAGTCACGCGTTGAATCGCGCCGGGCTCGCGGTGTTACGCGAGTTGTGGCAATGGCGCGAAGATGAAGCGATTAAAGCGAATCGCCCGCCGTTTTTTATTCTCGCGCATGAGAAAATGGTCGCGCTGGCCGAAGCCGCCGCAGCGCAACAGGAGTTAGAACCGCTGTTTCCGCGACATCTCTCACCCCGTCGGCGGGAGGGCATTGTGAAGGCGGCCAAAGCGGCATTGCTGCGTCCGCCGGATACGTTCCCGCAAATCATCCGCAATCGCGCACGGCGTCCGACCGAAGCTGAACGTCGGCGTTATCACGAACTGGAGCAACGTCGCGATGCCGCGGCACACAGTCTGGGCATTGATCCGACTATCATTGCGAGTCGCTCCGTGCTGGGCGAGTTAGCGCATGATTGGGATAAGAACGCGCCGAAGTTGATGCAGTGGCAGCGGATGTTGCTGAGTCATTAAGCGGATGTTTTCGGGCGACGCTTAAATCGCCATAAAACTAAAACCGCGAAAACGCCCACACAGGTCCAACCGAAACGATCTCCAACGCGTTGGTAAAAGGTCGGCTCACGCTTTGCCGCGGAGTGGAACGGAATTTCCCAGATGGCAAAGCCAACGCCGTATTCACTGCCGTCGGCACTGCGGAAAACTTCCCGCAACACCCCGTGCTTATCGAACCACGACGTGATGCCGTTATTACAACTCCGGAGCAGAGGCAGGCCATTTTCCACGGCCCGAAACGCCGCGCTGGAAGCGTGTTGCCATTGCGCGGCGCTGTTACCGAACCAACCGTCGTTGGTGAGATTCACGAGCAAATCAATATTTGTGTTCGCGTGATCGCGTACGTGATGCGGGAATAAATCTTCAAAACAGATGAGCGGCGCGGTGCGCACGCCACCGACATCAAAGTGAACGATGCGATCGCCGGGCGTGAATCCGCCAGTGATTGGAGTGAACCACTTCACAAACGGGAGATAACTCACGAGCGGAACATACTCGCCAAACATTACGAGTTGGCGTTTGTGATAAACATCGGACAACTCACCTTGAGCATCGAACGCGAGCGCAGCGTTGAAAATATCATATTCGTCGTCCGGCCTGGGATTCGCTTTGGGGCGAACATCGTCCGTGGACAAAATCATCGGGACACCGTGTTGATGAATAAAGTTGGTGATGGCGACGAAAGCGGTTTGATTGAACTCTGGCAACGCCGCTTCAGGCCAGAGAATCAAGGCAGGTTGATTAGTGACGGCAGCGGTGCTGAGCGACATCAAATGATTAAAGCGATTCTCGTTTTCGTCGCGGTCCCAGATCATCGTTTGCGGCACGGCGGGTTGAACGAAAGCGACGCGAAAGGATTTGTCAGGTGACGGTGCGTGGCGAATGCGAAGGCTGCCGAAGTTGAAGATGGTCAGCGTGACCACTGTGGGCAGTATGATTTCTGCCAGCCAGATGTAGCGCGTGGTCGGATGACGCAGTAACGCTTGCACGCTCGAATAGAGCGCGAGTGATCCCCACACGACCAGAAACGACACGCCGTAAACACCGGTTGCCGCTGCGATCTGAATCAGCGGCGTCATCTGCCATTGCGATGCGCCAATTGGCGTCCACGGAAAACCACCGAGGATGCGAGCGCGGATCATTTCCAACGCGACCCATGTTGCCGCTCCGCCTAAAGCCCAAAAGCAGCGTCGCAGCCAACTGCCTTGACCGATTTTTCCGCTGAGCACCCAGACCCACGTGGCGGGGAACAACGCAATCATGGCCGAAAGCGCAATCCATCCGAGAATCGGAAATCCGGTAACCGGAATTTCCAACAACCACGACAAGGTGCTCAGCCAACAGACGAGTCCGCCAACGTAACCGATGCGCCAGGCCGCACCGCCGGTTTGATAATAGGCGCTGGCGAGAAGCACTGCCGGCGCCACCCACGCGGCCCCCGCGAAATTGTAATTGGGAAATGCCGTTGAAAGCAGCCAACCGGCGGCGGCGGCGAGCAGATAACGATGGTGTTTCTTGATGAATGCCAGAAATTTCACCGCCGCAAAGTCTGACGGATTTAAGGCATCAAGTCGCGTTTTTTGTAGCGACCTAAGGAAACTTTAAAGACCAATCTCCAGAGCGTAACCGCCGAGGCGACGAGGTGGCTACAGCCTGACGGGATTTTGAAACCCCAAAAGCGGCGCCGGGAAGTTTGCTTTGCAGGCAAGGTTGGAGCTTGGAGCGGACGATGTGTTTTCCTAGCCTCTGCGCCGTGAGCGAGTCGTTGCCGAGTGTATCCATTATCATTCCCGCGCGTCCGGATGAACCGGAAGTGAAAGCCGTCGCGGCGGCGCGGGCATTGGATTATCCGGCTGAAAAAGTGGAACTCATTCTTGCACGCGGCAAACAGCCGTCGGTGCAACGCAACACCGCACTGCGCGAGGCGAAAGGTGAGTTGATTTACTTCCTCGATGACGATTCGCTGGCGCAACCGGGGAATCTGAAACGGGCGGTGCAACATTTTCGCGATCCGCAGGTACAGATGGTCGGCGGACCGAATCTTTGTCCACCAGACGCACCATTTCTGGAACAGGTTTTCGCATTGGTGTTATCGAGCTGGATTGCGTTCGGGCCGAGTCGCGCGCGTTACACGAAAGTAGGGACGGTGCGAGCGACGAGCGAAAAGGAACTCATCCTGTGCAATATGTTGGGCCGGCGCGCGACGCTGTTGCAGCACGGCGGATTCAATGAAGCGCTGTATCCGAATGAGGAAAACGCTTTGATGGATAATATCCAGAAGGCGGGCGGAAAACTGATTTACGATCCGGAATTGTTTGTGTGGCGGCGGCCGCGGCGCACGTTGGGGCAATTCATGCGCATGTTGCGAACGTATGGACGTGGACGAGCGGAGCAATTTCGCACGACGCCGACGTCAGGATCGTTGCCGAACTTCGTGCCGCCGGCGTTCGTCGCGTATTTGATAGTGGCGTTGGTGGCGAGTTTCGTCTGGCCATGGATTCTCGCGCCGCTGGCGTTGTATGGCGTCGCGATATTGTTGCAAACGCTTGTGTTGATGCCGCAAGGCGGAATCGTTCGAGCGATTTGTGCGATTCCATTTTTGGTCGCATCACACATCTTTTATGGCCTCGGTTTTTGGCGCGGATTGTTCACGACGCTGAAACCGCCTGGTCTGAAATCCACCGTGCCAGTGCAACTCGAACGGCTTTCCTGTTAGTTCGTCTCGCCATTGAAGTTGGTTTTGCGTATTTGTCCTGCGCACCATGACCAACGAAACCGGGGTCGCCAAATCTGCTGAAGACCGTTTTGATCTTTGGCGGCGACGAATTGGCTTTGTTGTCGCGCCGGTGGTGTTCTTCATCGTCTGGTTCTTGCCGATCGAAAGCTTGAGCGAACCGGCGCATCGGCTGCTCGCGGTGTTCAGTCTGGTGATTACGCTGTGGGTGACGGAGGCCATTCCGCTGGCGGTCACGGCGGTGCTCGGTCCGGCGTTGTGCGTGGTTTGCGGCGTAGCGAGTGAGCGGGAGATATTTCGCAGTTTCGGTCATCCGATTTTATTTCTGTTCTTTGGCAGCTTTGTGTTGGCGGAAGCGATGCTGCATCACGGACTGAATCGTCGCGTGGCATTTCACATTCTCAGTCAGGACTGGGCGGCGAAAAGTCCGGCGCGACTCTTGGCTGCGTTCGGCATTGTTACCGGAGGAGTGTCCATGTGGATTTCCAATACCACGGCGGCCGCAATGATGTTTCCGATTGCCATCGCGATTCTGACCGAGATGGCACGGCAGCAAAGCGCGCTTACGGGACGCACGGTGAAGTTCACCGATTTGAAATTCGGCACGGGGCTGATGCTGACGGCCGCGTTTGCAGCTTCGATTGGCGGATTGGCAACTCCAGTGGGGACGCCGCCTAACCTGATTGGAATCGGATTTATCGAGCGGACATTGAATTTCAAAATTACGTTCTTTCAATGGATGACATTGGCGTTGCCGCTCACGGTGGTTCTGACTGCGTTTCTGGTTTTCTATCTAAGTCGCGCATGTCCGGCGGACGCAAATTTGCTCGGTCAGAGCGCCGATTGGATTCGCGGTCAACGCAGCCAACTTGGTCGGTTATCGCGCGGCGAATGGAATGTTCTGATTGCTTTCACGGTAACGGTCTTGCTGTGGTTATTGCCGGGTGTGGTGGCGGTCGTTGCTGGAGTGGACGCGCCGCTTTACCAATGGTTGAATCGTCATTTGCCGGAGGGCGTGTGCGCGCTACTCGGCGCGGCGCTGTTGTTTGCTTTGCCGGTGAACTTGTCGCGTGGCGAGTTCACGTTGACCTGGCGCGAGGTGAAGCGAATTGATTGGGGCACGATTTTATTGTTCGGAGGCGGATTGGCGTTAGGCGATGCGATGTTTTCTACCGGACTCGCGAAATGGATGGGCGAAGGTCTGGCCAATGCGCTTCACACGAATACCACGCTTGGACTGATCGTGTTGTTCACGGTCGTGGGCACAATGATGACGGAAGCCATGTCGAACACGGCGACAGCGAACATGGTGATTCCGGTAGCGATTGCGGTAGCGCAAGCGGCGGGTGTTTCGCCGTTGCAACCGGCGCTGGCGGTTTGTCTCGCGGCGTCGTTGGCTTTTATGTTGCCGGTGTCCACGCCGCCCAACGCGGTAGTGTATGGTTCGGGTTGCGTGTCGTTGCGGCAGATGGTTCGGCACGGTTTCGTGCTGAATATCGCAGGCATGATTGCGGTGATTGCGACGGTTTATTGGCTCGTGCCGCTCGTGCTGAAGTAAAAGAATGACTCAACTGACTCGCGCGTGCGTGCGTTGTCGCTGCGCTTCGTAAAAAAATACTGCTGCAGCGCTCGCAACGTTGAGCGAATCCACCGTCGGCGGCATCGGAATCGCCACCGCTTCATCACACGCAGCCAGAACCGCGGGTGAAATACCGTTGCCTTCCGCGCCAAGAACAATGCAGGTGTCGCGACGAAAATCGGTCGCGTAAAGGGTGTGTTGTTCCGTATGCGGATGTGCGGCAATACAACGCACTCCGGAGTTGCGAAGTTCGGTGAGCGTATCTGTCAGGCGCGTAGTTTCGTAAATCGGAAGTTGAAACACCGTGCCCATTGAATTGCGCACAGCGCGACGCAGATAGGGGCTCGCACTGGTTTCACCAACGAACAACGCTTGCACGCCGAACGCGACGCAGTTGCGCACCAGCACGCCAATATTTTCGGCATTACTCAAGCCATCGGCCGCCGCAAACAAACGCGGCGCAGCAGATTTACTGAGCAACTCAGGGAGTGGAGCAGGGGAAGGAATCTTTGCGACGGCCATCACGCCTTGAAACATTTCAAAGCCGACGAGTTCTTCCAGCACGCGTTTGTCGGTAACGGCGAAAACGGCGATCTCCTCGTGGCGCGAATTTAATGCCGGTTCGTATTCGCTCAACCGATGTTCTGGCACGAGGACGGAAACAATTTCAAGCTGACTGGCTAATAGCCGATGCACCACTTTGTCGCCTTCTGCGACGAAAATTCCGCGCGCTCGATGTTCATGCGGTAACTTGAGCGTGCGATAAGGTGCAAGCTCCGGAAGTTCGAGAGAGGTAATGCGTTCAACGTGCCACATGCGCACGACGGAAAATTACAGGGCCAGTGTGGGGCTCACGACGTTCTGACTGGTGAGATGCAATTGCACATGATTCGCGCCGAGAGTTTGCAAGCGTTGGTGCATGACGCGCTGAGCCAGCTCCGGTTTGTTGCAATCGCGACTCAAATGGCCAAGGAACAGATGGCGCAAATCGCCGGACATGATTTCGCTGACGCAATCGGCCGCAGCTTCGTTGGAGAGATGGCCGTGGCGACTCAGGATGCGTTGTTTCAAACTCCACGGTCGCTTCGGACAATCCTGCAACATACGCACGTCGTGATTGGATTCGAGCACGAGTGCGTTGGTGCTCCGGATGCGTTCGACAACGAGTTTGGTGACGTGTCCGAGATCCGTGGCAAAACCGATTTTGACATTTTGCGTGTGCAACACGAACCCCACCGGATCTTGCGCGTCGTGTGGGATTGAAAATGTTTCCACGCTGATATCGCCCACGTCGAATCCGCCGCCGGCGACGAACAGGCGAAAATCCAGATTTACTCCAAGCGTCCGCTGAATTTCTTCCATTGTGGCGCGATTGCAATAGACCGGAATGCGCGCTTTTTCAGCGATGGTGGCGAGGCCGCAGATGTGGTCGATGTGCTCGTGTGTGATGAGAATGGCGGTGAGATTTTCCGGCACGCGACCGATGCTGGCGAGCCGTTGGCGAATCTGCCGACCGCTGAAACCAACGTCCACGAGCAAACGCGTTTCGTCGGTTTCAACGTACGACGCGTTGCCATTGGAACCACTGCCGAGAATCGTAAGTTGCACTGCCACCCGCAGACGTTAAAAGTCGTTACGCCGGGCGGCAACGCTTTTTCCGCAAGGTTTTTCCGGTTGCGTTTTGGCGGTGAATAACCGGTGGAAAAAATCACTTGCAACTTCAATTAACCGGCGGAAGCTGAAACGTGAAGCCCGATTAACCGCCTGCATCCGTGTGATGCGACGCGGCAGTTGTTAACGGTTTATGGCCATGAACACGACCAAGGCAGAACCAGAGGCGAGAGGACCGGCGGAGATTTGCTCCATTGTCGTTTTGTATGACAACAACGCGCATCGGGCGCGAGCACTCGCGGCCTGTGATTCATTGATGCGCCAACTCTGGCAGGAGGTGGAACTGAAGTTTCATTGGTGGCGCACGGATTTTCTGCTCGATTCACAATTGGCCCAACTCGCCGCAGATGACGCCGCCGCTGCCGACATTCTGATTGTGTGCACGGAGCAAACACCCGCATCAATGCCGGTGCTGGAATCCTGGTTGGAGCAATGGCTGGATCGGCGCGGGGAAACCTCAGGTGCATTGATCAATCTATTGCCGACGAGTGCGGTTTCCGGTCCGCCGCAATCGCAGGAAACTCTTTTGGAGGAAATTTGTCGGCGCGGAAATTTCGATTATCTGACGACGATCAATGAAAATGCGCTTCGGCATTCGTCGGAGAAAACTTCATCGGCGCGAGTGCGACCACCGTCACACTACGGATTGAACGAGTAATTCACGCTGTGGGGAATCAGCGTTTGCTGCCTTCTACCGGATGCCATTTGCCGTCGTAAGTGGAAACGACGACGATGTCCTCTCCTAGTTCTTTGAAGCTGTTATCTTCCGTAATGGCGGACCGGTTCGAACCAAGCATGGCGGATGTTTGGGTATCCGTGTTCGGTTTAGTGATTACGAGCGTGTCATCTTCGGGGCGGGCGAGCCGATTTTCATCCGATTGGCGCGCGGCTTCCATGAGCAGATATTCCCACGATCCGGCGATGCTGCGTTCCGGCGGCGCTTGAAATGTCTGCATGCGAAATTCCCCATTGCGTAAACCGAGGAGACGGAACAACGCCTTTTCGCCGACGAGCGTTCCAGCAGTGGCGTGAACGATTGCGCCCGCTTCAATGTAAATGACGCCGTGCGTTTCGAAGTTGTGAACTTCCAGCAAACAGGAGCCACGGCGCAAACATTCGATCTGAATAACATCGGTCAGCCCCACCTGGCGTAACGTGCCGGAAAAACCGTCGCGTTGATTCCATGTGAACAGGTCGTTGAGCAGATTGAAAATCGAAGTGATGCCGTTCGGCGTGGTGGGTTTTTCGAGAAACAGTTCTGCGCCGTTGGCAAGGCTGTTCGCACGATGAACGTCGCTCGGTTGTCCGGTCAACACAACCTGTTTCACGCCGGGATGACGGCGTTGAATGACTCGCAACAATTGCACGCCATCGAGCATCGGCATGTTGATGTCGAGCACGGCGAGTTCGATGGGATGTTGTTGCAGCAGAGCCAACGCCTGATCAGCGGAAGCCGCCCGATGAATTTCCCAGGTGCGGTTACTGAGTGATTCGAAAACCTCACCGACGGTTTCCAGAAACGCCATGCTGTCATCTACAAGCAACACCTGATGTTTTTTGGCGGCAGCAGATTCGGTTGGCGCAGTGGGGCGCGGAGCAGGGGCGGTGGGTTTCCCGTAAATGGAAATTCGCGGGGGCGGCGGCGGGGTGGGTTCGGATGGTTCGAACCAGATGTCCACTTCGCCGACGCGGAAATTTTCACCCAGCTTGACCACTCCTTCGGTGACCATTGCGCCCTGGATGAACGTCCCATTCGTGGAACGCATGTCTCGCACCAGTAATTCGTCGCCGCGCGCCAACACTTCGCAGTGATGCCCCGAAACCAAGGCGTGCGGAATTGCGAATTTACTCGTGGCAGCGCGGCCAATCGTCACCCAATGCGAATCCAGCTCAAAGCTTAATCCGGCCAATGCTTTGGTGGTAACGATCAACTTCGCCATCAGACCTTACGACGCAGCAACTTCGTTGCCGTCGGCAGCGTCTTCCTGCTGATCGCTGATGACCGGGGCGATGGCCTGGAGTTTGTCTCCGGAGTCGAGATTTACGAGTTTGACGCCCATGGTGTTGCGGCCGGCTTCGCGGATGTCTTTTACGAAGGTACGAACCATCTGGCCGCCAACGGTGATGAGCATAATTTCGTCGGTTTCGCGAACGGTCAATGCCCCCACGACGCTGCCGGTTTTCTCACCGGTTTTCATCGTGATAATGCCTTTGCCGCCGCGGCTTTGAACGCGGTATTCATCGAAGGCCGTACGTTTGCCGATACCGTTCTCACCCGCGACCAACAACGTCGCATCCGGCACGACAACCGCCGCCGCCACGAGGGCATCGTCTGACTCCAGATTAATTCCCCGGACCCCCGCTGCATTGCGGCCCATGGACCGAACATCGGATTCATGAAACCGGATGCTCATGCCGTTTTTGGTGATCAATACGACGTCGTCGCCAGGATCATCTTCGCCGGTGCTGCCGCGAGTCAGCTTCACGTCAATCAACGTGTCGCCTTCTTCGATTGTGATGGCGATGATGCCGCCTTTGCGCACGTTCGCAAAATCGCTCAGCGAAGTTTTCTTCACTGTGCCGCGTTGCGTGGCAAAGAACAATTCACCCGGTTGCTGCCAGGTTACGTCTTCGCGATTCTCATCAGTCTTCGAGAGAATGCGGATCAACGCTGCGATCTTCTCGCCTTCCTTGAGTTCGAGGAGATT
>CALAYC010000310.1 GCA_937894935.1 uncultured Verrucomicrobiota bacterium | reverse complement strand
TCGTGATGGTCAAGGAAACCCTCGGCGATGACTGGCTGAACCCCGACCTGTTCCGCTTCGGCGCGAGCACGCTCGTCAACGACCTGCTCATGCAGATCGCCAAGCAAGCGGATGGAAATTATCAAAGCTCGGATTATTTCTCGCTGCCGTAAGGCTTTTGCTTAAATGACAATCTCAAACACACCGGGAGCAATTAAGAAATTCAAGCGAACAGCTTGGAGTTGCCAAACGACTTTTGCCACTCCGCTTAAAAAGCTTGATGTGTTTGTGCCGGCTATTTTTTCGAGCCTAGAACCAATCAAAGAAGCCTCTATCACGATAGATGGATACGCATTTGAGCCGAAAAACCTAATCGCCTTGATGTCGAAATATTCGCTGGTTGGAAACCTTCAGCGTGACACTTCGTTAACAGTTGTTGATCCAAGCAAAGTTCAAGAATTGCTCCGCATTGCTTTTTCAGATTGGTTGGATTTTTTATTTGTCCCAGTTCTCAAACTTTTTGTGATTTACGCAGACCACGATGAATATGCGACTTTTTACGCCAACACAAAAAGCAATTTGGAACGTATAAGGTCATCGTTGTTGCTAAAAGGTTTCGAAGAAATTCGCAATTACGAGAGAAAATTTTGAAATGAAAACGAAAACCAACGCTGTGAAACTTTCTGCCAAGCGCGCTGTTGCCGCGCTGACTCATGCCGTTGTGCCACTCAAGGAACGCTGCTTGAGCTTTGGCTGCAACTAGAATTGTCTCATTGCTGTGAGCCAGTCCACTCCCAACCCTTCCGAAATCATCCTCTACCAGACCGAGGATGGACGGACGCGTTTGCAGGTGCGGCTGAAAAATGAAACCGCCTGGCTTTCGCTGAACCAGTTGGCCGACTTGTTCCAGCGCGATAAATCGGTCATTTCCAAGCACATCAAGAACATTTTCGGGGAGGGAGAGTTGCGACCGGAGGCAACTGTTGCAAATTTTGCAACAGTTCAAATCGAGGGCAGCAGAACCATCAGTCGTGACATTGAGTGTTACAACCTCGACGTCATCATCGCCGGCGGCTACCGCGTGAAATCGTCGCGCGGCACGCAGTTCCGCATCTGGGCCACGAAGTGGCCCAACATGAATAGCCGCAGGTGCAACCTGCGGTTGGCAAACAAAAGCAACCTTCGCCCCCTACGGGGTCGCACCATTTGTTTCCGCAACCATGGGCTTGCGCCCACGGCTATTCACATTACGTCCCTCCGGGACTTGGAGCATGTCAGCCAGAATTGATTTAATCATGAAAACGAAATCCAAAGCTGTGAAACTTTCGTCCAAGCGCACTATCGCTGCGCCGACTCATGCCGTCGTGCCGCTCAAGGAACGCCGTTTGAACTTCGGCAACAAGTGGGACTACGCGCCCGCGCCGGAGGATTCCAGGAATTACGTCATCGCGCCGCAGCACGAGTTGTTCATCGGTGGCAAATTCGTGAAGCCGAAGTCCGGAAAATATTTTGAGTCCATCAATCCCGCGACGGAACAGACGCTCACGACGATTGCGGCGGGGAATGCTGAGGATGTGGATTCGGCGGTGAAGGCAGCGCGCAAGGCTTACGAAAAAGTCTGGAGCAAAATGCCGGGACGCGAGCGCGGCAAATATCTCTATCGCATCGCCCGCATCATTCAGGAAAAGGCGCGCGAGTTGGCCGTACTCGAAACGTTGGACGGCGGCAAGACCATCAAAGAAAGTCGCGACGTGGATCTGCCGCTCGTGGCGGCGCATTTCTTTTACTACGCGGGCTGGGCGGATAAGTTGAAATACGCGTTCCCGGGTCGGACTCCGCAACCGCTCGGGGTCGCGGGACAGATCATCCCGTGGAATTTTCCGTTGCTCATGGCGGCGTGGAAAATCGCGCCGGCGCTCGCGTGTGGCAACACGGTGGTGTTGAAACCGGCGGAAACGACGAGCATCACGGCGTTGCGATTGGCGCAGATTTGTCAGGAGGCGGAATTGCCCGAAGGCGTGGTGAACATCGTGACCGGCGCGGGTGAAACCGGCGCGGCGCTGGTGAATCATCCGGACATTGACAAAATTGCGTTCACCGGTTCGACCGAAGTCGGGAAAGCGATTGCGCGGGCGATCGCCGGTCGAGCGGGCAGTCCTCTGCCCCCCGCAATGATTGAAACCGGACGGCGCGCACGGAGTGACGCGCCCTACCAAAGAATTCCCAAGCTCACGCTCGAACTCGGTGGCAAGGCGGCGAACATTTTGTTCGAAGACGCGCCGATTGATCAGGCCATCGAAGGTGTTATCGCGGGAATTTATTTCAATCAAGGCCACGTGTGTTGCGCGGGTTCGCGATTGTTCGTGCAGGAAGGGATTTACAAAACTGTCATCAAGAAATTGCGTGATCGCATCCAGACGTTGCGCGTCGGCAATCCGCTCGACAAAAACACCGACATCGGCGCGATCAATTCCAAAGCGCAACTGGAGAAAATCCGCGAGCTGGTGCAAAGCGGCGTGGATGAAGGCGCGCAATTGACGCAGGCGCAGTGCGCCCTCCCGGCAAAGGGATACTGGTTCGCTCCATCCTTCCTCACGGGCGTGACGCATGCGCATCGCGTGGCGAACGAGGAAATTTTCGGCCCGGTGCTGAGCGTGATGACGTTCCGCACGCCGGAGGAGGCGTTCGAGCGCGCGAATAACATCCCCTACGGCTTGAGCGCGGGCGTGTGGACGGACAAAGGCAGCAAGATTTTCAAGATGGTCAACAAGCTGCGCGCTGGCGTCGTCTGGGCGAACACCTACAACAAATTCGACCCGACGAGTCCGTTCGGCGGTTACAAGGAAAGCGGCTTCGGTCGTGAGGGTGGCATGCAGGGGCTGGCGGCGTATTGCCGGCTCGACTAACGAATTATGTCAGGGGTTCGGTCATATTCATTTCGTGAAGGCGACCGAAGCGAATATCTCGCTCAATTTCTCCTATCGGCGCTAGGACTGTGCACTGCAATCCCGCGACAGGAAGACATCGGCTTCGACTTTGCATGCTCAATTGCGGATCAAGAATCTGGCCTACTCACGTTCGGGTTTCCGTATCTGATCAGCATCAAATCAATTGCAAACCCGTCCGTTTTAATCGAGCCAAGTAAGACGGCGATTCAGACAAACGGCCAACAACACATCGCTTGGCTGTTTCGCCAAGAGCAGCCTATTTTCTTGGGAGTCGTGGACAGGGACGCAATCAGCCTACGCATTTTCTCTCTGCTGCCGGTTTGGTTTATCTACTACCAAAGTCGTCATCTTGTCGGGACGCTTTCGCTGAATCCGCGCCTGAATGCCAACGACACAGGAGATGTCGGCGCACCGAAGCAGGGGAAGGAACTTGCCGACTGGCCGGGCCATTTTCACTTCGACGTTGATCTAGGTCATCCGATAGCAATCGTTGACTTACCCACAATTCAGGACGAGGACAGCGCTTTTGCCACGAAGATGATGCTTCGCGGCGCAGTGGATTGGGCGGAGCGAAGTCTCCTTCACAGACGGCTGCTGATTCCACATTTCTATTGGCTTCACAAGACTACTCCGGATGCGGAGTCGTATCAGACAGCTTTCCTATTCCAACAAATTCCGCTCAATCCCAAAGCACGCGAGGAGAAAATGGCAGCGCTTGCGCCATCCCTCATCAGCTTCGCAATTCATTTCAAAGAAATCAACGATGCCGCTTCACTTCAGGCTTGTGCCGCGCTTTTGAAGTACGCTCCAGAAGGAATCGTTCCTGACGTAGTTCTCGAACGCGTTCCAGAGCTCCGACGATCCTGACGGAGCATTCCAGGCGCTATTTCCAAAAGTGCCACCAAGATTTTTTTGATGCTTGGCTCGCATCTTCGGCTCGCAACTTACGAGCGTGTTCGGTCACTTTTGCTCCCATCCGAGCTTCAAACACGGCGACGTGCTTCGACGAACGAAGCGCACCGCGATCGATTAAAGGGAGCACATGAGCGACCACGCTAAACTCGTTGGCCTCTTCGAGTATGTCTCCGTTATCAATTGCTTCTTGAAAGATAGAAATCAGTTGAACGGGAGTGATGCGGCCCGCATCACAATCATTGACAGCAATATCGAGCATCTTGGTTATGAGCGCCATATCGCCCGCAAGGTTGACCATTCAGCGTAGCAGCTTCCACAAAATTATGATTAACGCCAAAACCATTAGCAGAAGCAGCGACGCTTTCAATTGCCGCCAGTCCTGTCGCTCTCGCTCGTCTTTCTCCTGTTGCGCCCTGAGTTGAACAGCAGATTCCTCGGGTGTAGGCCAACCGTATTTTTTTCGCAACCGTTCCATTGCCTCCGGGTCGGGTTGCGTATTTGGTGGTATGTGAAAAGGTTCGTCTGACACAAATGTGAGTTAACTTACGAAGCTAATAATTGACAAGGGCGAAACAAGCTACGCGTTGCCGACAAAAGGTTATTGGTTTCCACCGAAGTTCCTCACGGGCGTCACGCACGCGCATCGCGTGGCGGGAGGAAAATTTCGGACCGCTGTTGAGCGTGATGACGTTCCGCACGCCGGAGGAGGCGTTCGAGCAGGCGAGCTACTTCACGAATTGGCTGACGTTGGTGGGGCGAGGCTCCTGACGAGCCTTTTGTTCTCACAAACATTGCCCCCATTGCCCCGGCTCGTTAGCTCCGGCTCGTCAGTAGCCTCGCCCCACCGTCATTTGCCAGTCCACATCAGGTCGAAGACTTTGCCTTTGAATGGCCAGTCTTCAATTCGTTTGCAAAGACCTTTCCTGACCGGGTTTTCCTGCACGTAAAGCCATTTCTCGGAGTAGTTCTCGCCGTCGCGCATTCGATGATGCCAGCCGCGTGCTTGGAATTTCCATTCTGGGGAGAGGCTCGCGAGGACGCTCGCCCCACCGGCGCGGCTTGCCGCGAGCTTCTTCCGCTTCAGTGCGAACTCGCGTTTCCAATAGGAAATCCA
>CALAYC010000309.1 GCA_937894935.1 uncultured Verrucomicrobiota bacterium | reverse complement strand
GTTTCAAAATCTTCGCCGTCATCCCGATGTCTTTGGCGATAATCTGCCCGATATCCTCTACCGTCGTATCAGGATCATGCATCTTATCGACAATTTCGCTGTAGAGCGACGGAATGCTGGGAATATGTTCCATCTCACCGACCAACTCCTGCAGTCGCTCGTTGTTCAATTGCGATTCCAGGTCCATCGCCCGCCGGACGGTGGCGCGCAATTGTTCCGGGTTACAAGGCTTCGACAGATATTGATGCGTTGAGCCGACGCATTGCAAAATGAGATCCTGATCGGCGTGTCCGGAAAGAATGAGGCGGACGGTTTTCGGATACCGCTTCATCACCTCGCTGAGTAACTGCACTCCGTTCATCGCGGGCATCCGCATGTCCGAGACAATCACGTCCACCGGGTGCGATTCCATGAATGCCAGTGCCGCCGCACCGCTATCGAGGAAAGTCATCTCCCAATCTCCTCGCATGCCCCGCAATGACCGCTGCAACCCCTGAAGAATAAGCGGTTCGTCATCAACAAAAAGAACCTGAGGCTTCATGAATGAGAATTACCCTGAATGTGCTGGTTCGATTCCTGGACCGGCATCTGCCTTTCTCCTTTAGAGCTTATCGGAATTCGGATGATAAACGTCGTTCCTTTGCCCAGCTCCGTTTCAAACCTGATTGTGCCTCCGTGCTTGTCCACAATCACCGAGCGGGCAATGGCCAATCCCTGACCGGTTCCTTTTCCCACGCTTTTGGTCGTGAAAAAAGGTTCAAAAATTTTTGCGCGGGCGGCTTCGGGAATTCCCGATCCAGTATCGCCGATGCGCACTTCAACCCAATCCCCATCCTGCCGCGTACGGACCGTAATCGTGCCCTTCTCTGATGTTTGAGGATTGAGAGTATCTCCAATCGCGTGAGCGGCATTGATAATCAGATTCAAAATGACCTGATTGAACTCCCCCGGCAAACAGGTCACCGGCGGAAGATTGGGATCAAAATCCGTCACCAGATTCGCCACGTATTTCCACTCATTGCGCGCAACCGTCAACGTGCTGTCAATACAGTGATTTAAATCCACCTTGGTTTTTTCTGCCGCGCCCGGGTGCGAAAATTCTTTCATCGCGCGGACGATCTTGGTCACCCGATCGACTCCTTGAAGCGATTGCTCCACCGCCTTCGGCATTTCTTCCATCAGATAATCCAGATCCGCTGTTTTGATAGCGGCTTCTGCTGAATCCAGAAGCTCCGGGTCTAATTTATTGTCACGCGCAGCCTGAACCAATTGGCCAAACAATCGAAGCGGCGACATCAATTCCCCCAAAGAATCCCGGATAAACATGATGTTGTCGCCGATGTATTGCGTCGGCGTGTTGATCTCATGAGCCACTCCAGCAGCCAGGCGTCCGATAGATTCCAATTTTTGCGCCTGCCGAAGCTGAATTTCCATCATCTGCCGTTCCGTCTCGGCCTTCCGACGGGAAATCCGCTCCGCCATCTCCTTTAAAGCTCGATCAATCGCCGCTGGCAGTCGGGCCAACCGTGTCTTCAAAATGTAATCGGTCGCGCCACTTTTGAGACTCTCGATGGCCTGTTCTTCGCCAATCGTTCCAGAAACCAGGATGAAAGGAATGTCTGCGGAGATTCTCCGGATTTGCCGCAAAGCGGTCAAACCATCGAAATCCCCCAATCCATAATCAGACAGAATCAGATCAAATTCCTGGTTGGTGATGGCCGCTTGAAACTCTTCACGGCTTTGAACCCGAGTAAAAACGTACGAGCCGCCGCTGTGGATCAACGTCGTTTGAACGAGTTCGGCATCCTGGTCATCATCCTCCAAGTGAAGCACGCGCAAGGGTTTAGCCGGTTGCGGCACATCAAAATAGGTTGTGTTCCCGTCCCCGGATTCGTCCGAAGGGAGGGAAAAACAATCGATTTTATCAGCGGTTTGTAGCATTGCGGTCAAAGCCAAAAGCTAAACCAGCGACCCGACACTCCTTCTAATCTATATCGGTTGTCGCACGAAAGAATTTAGCAGCCATGTTTATGCCAACGCTAAATTGTTGCTCCGGGAAGCCTGAAGGTGTTGAGCCGCTGACTGAAGTAAGCTCAGGTTGCAGCCGGACCGCAGCAACCGGGGAAACAGTCCTGACAAAAATGTTCGGCCAATTCCTACGCGGTAACAGGCACGTTATCCAACAATTGCCGAATGGTTCTTAGAAGCGTCTCGGTGTGAAACGGTTTTTGCAGGAAAACATTCCCGGCGCGATGAAAAAACTCCGTGTCGTGGCTGTAGCCGCTGGCAAAAATCACCTTCAAGCCAGCAACCCGATTCCGCAGCGAATCCGCCAAGTCGCGACCGGTAATTCCCTCAGGCATCACCATGTCCGTCACCAACAGATCGAATGGCGTCTGAACTTCCAAAGCCGCTTTTCCCGATGCCGCTTCAATGACCCGATACCCATATCTTTCCAACGTCCGGCGCGTCAAAGAGCGCACCGCTTCATCGTCTTCAACCAGAAGGATCGTTTCAGTCCCACCGCGCACCGTTACGCCCACATCCTGCGTCCGCTGAAATGTTGGCGTAACATCTAAAGCTGGAAAGAAACACTCAAAGGTCGTTCCGACTCCAAGCTGAGTCGAAACATCAACCCATCCGTTGTGTTGCTGGACAATCCCGAACACGGTGGCCAATCCCAATCCGGTTCCTTTACCGATTTCCTTCGTCGTGAAGAACGGTTCGAAAATCTTCGGCAGATGTTCCGGCGCGATTCCTGTTCCGGAATCCTGCACCGACAAACAAACAAATTCACCCGGACGACCTGCCGCCGGAAAACTGTCTTCGAAACAGACGCGCCGTGTCGCAATAGTAATGTTCCCACCGCGCGGCATGGCGTCGCGAGCGTTCACAACGAGATTAAGGATGACCTGCTCCATCATTCCGACATCGGCACGAATTATGGCGGTGTCGCTGTGACGGCATTGGAGATCAATATTCTCGCCGATAACCCGAATGAGCATCTTGCTGAGGTTGCTGATGACCTCCTCAAGGTTCAATCGCTCCAATTGAACGGCGTTTTTCCGTCCGAACATCAACAACTGTCGCGTGAGTTTCGCCGCGCGTTCGGAAGCTCGAACAATTTGCGTCAAATACTCTTTTGTCGCGGCGTCGAGACTAGTTGAATTCAGTAACGCCAACTGCGCATTGCCTTGAATCACCGTCAGGATGTTGTTGAAGTCATGCGCCACCCCGCCGGCCAATTGACCAATTGCCTCCAACTTCTGCGCTTGCCGCAGTTGCTCCTCCAACCTCTTCCGTTCACTCCGTTCGTGTTTTTCTCGCAGCGCCCGTTGCACCGCCGCCGCGAGCCGATCACTCCGCTGTTTGAGAACGTAATCTGTCGCGCCGTTCTGGAGACTTTCAATCGCGCGCTCTTCACCAATGGTGCCCGAAACGAAAATGTAAGGCGTCTCAGCTTGAAATCGTTTGGCCGCAGCCAATGCAGACATTCCGTCGTAACCGGGAAGCGAGTAATCCGAAATAATCAGATCAAACGTCTGTTGCTTCAGTGCTGCTTCGAAATCCTGGCGCGATACCACGTGGACATATTCGAATTCCAATCCCGCCTCCGCCAATGAAGCTTCGAGCAGCGCTCGATCATTGGCATTGTCCTCAAGGCAAAGAAGCCGCATTGGTTTGGACCTTGATCCGTTGGCTCGATTGTTAGCCGAATTTTGCAACGACGTTGATAGCATCAAAATTGAATCTGAGTGATCGCCGCTGAAACTCCCATTCAGCATGAAGAAATTCAAGCGGAGATGCAGGATCAACGCGAGAATTTCAAGATGCTGACGTGTGCATGTCATGAATTACAATGACAGCCCCGGAATTTTTCCGGACCCACAACCGAGGCGCAATTCACATCGTCATTCAGAGTCAGCAATGGATTTGTTTCACTCGTAGAAACCAGAAATATCATTCATGCAAATAACGTTGTGACGCACGATCGTAGTTTTAAGTCAGCAAAAATTTATGGCGTAGGGGTCAGTGGCCAACGTTGTGGAACCAACCACAGCGCAATCAGGAACAGAATGACTACCAATGGCGTGCCGACTTTCAAAAAATCCATAAAACGATAACGGCCCGGTCCATAAACCATTAAACACGCAGGCTCAAGCGGCGTCAGATATGAGCAACTCGCTGCCACGGCGATCATCATGGAAAACGTCC
>CALAYC010000308.1 GCA_937894935.1 uncultured Verrucomicrobiota bacterium | reverse complement strand
ATCGCTTGCGGTTGATCGCCAGCCGGCGGGTAATCGGAAACAAGTTCAAACATGGATTCACAGAGTAGAGCGAGGTGGAAGAGCGGTCAAACGTCGGGCGAGCAGGGCGATACAAGTTTTTCCGCGAAGTGCAGTTGTATGGGCTTGGGTTGGCCCGATACGGTTGGTGTCATGGCAAATTGTCCAACCTGCAAGCCGTGGATAAAACCTTCCAGTGCGCGATGGCCAACGTAATCTGCCCGGCACGCCTGGTACAAAGGAACTGGCGAAGCAGTTGGCGCGGTGGAGAAAGTTGTTGGTCGCTAAGTCGGCGGACAACCACCAACTACTGTGGCGTTTTCTCCGGAATCTGAGCAACCGGGTTGTGCGCAAGCAAGACTGCGCTTAGCTGAAAAATTACGGGAATAAATTGGGGGTCATGAAACAGAGTCTTTTTTCTTCCCCAATAATAAACATATACTGGTTGTTCGTTTGTTGGGTGCTTTGTTACTTCGTATTTGCCTTCTCCCGTAAAAACAACGATCCAACTTGGCGTTGGGACAACAATCTCACTGAACCAGAAAAAAAAGTCCCTTAAGGGAATGACATCCCCGTTACCAGGTCTGTAACCAACCATGATACCAAACTGGGCCAAATTTACTGGCTCTGTTGGTCTGAGTACAATGCGCTCCTTTCCTGGTACGCCAGGGTCATATAGCCCTAAAAGGCTCAATTCTACTGGAGGGGGAAATATCATCAGTCTTCTTTCCTAGGGCCAGTCGGATAAAACCATCCAAATAGCAACAATACCAATCCAGCCACGGCTACAACGCAATAAACTGGCGAGAAAGCAGCAAACAATGGTTGTAGGCCTGCGCCCAAAAAAACACCACCAAGCGTGATCAATACATTCTGTAATTTCTTAAAACGAATATCACCGCTCAACCGTTCAATCAGAACTGCATTCTTTGTCTGCTCTTTGAAAAAAGCCTCTTTGTAATGTTCTACGTCGTTGCGCGCTTCACGTCGCTCCTGGCGGGCATCTGCCAAATCAGCTTCGCGCAACTGAACTAAAGACTGGAGGAAAATTTTTGCCCCCTGGTTTCTAATCAATCCGGCCTCCCCTGCAGCTCTCACTGCATCGGCAACAGGATATTGTTGAATGCCACCAGCGGGCGTATCTGTAGTAACTGATACTTCTAAAGAAGTTCCAGCAGCCTGTATGGCTTGCTTCGATGCCGGCAAAGGCTCCGATGAAGTATCGGAAAGACTTTGATTTAGCATCTCAGCCATAGGGTATGTTTTGCGGACGCAGCAATCTATTCACTCGCACTGACCAGAAGCAACAGCAAAGGCGCGTGGTTATGCTGAAGTCACAGTCAGCTCGCCTATTGTGTGGTCGCGGCTTTGACTACCGCTAGAAACTTCGCTGCCGCACCAGACATTCTGGCGGCGTCAAACACCGCACCAAGTTGCACCGGCGGCGGCGCGGGTGTGAGCGGCCGAAATTTAAGTCGCCCGCCCGCCAACATTCCGAGGCACGCCGGGCCGATGATGAGGCCGCGACCAATGCCTGCGGCTGCGATCAAACTCGGCGCGCTGTCGTGTTCTTCAACAACGCGCGGCTTGCTGTCGCACTGAGCAAACAACTCTTTGAGCATCGCGTGATACTCGGGATATTCGGCCCGCGAATAGGCCAGGAGTGGTTCGTTCGCGATTTGTTCCAGCTTCACTTCCTTTGACCGCGCGAGCCGGTGGTTAGGCGGAACGCCGACGCAGATCGGATAACTTTGCAGCGGCTCGGCTTTCAAACCCTGCAACGCTTTCGATTCCGGCTGTGCCATCAGGCTGAGATGCAATTTTCCCTCGCGCACGCCGCGCAACATTTCTTCGCTCGATAAATCATGTAGCTTCACATGAACCCCGGGCGCGACGTTGTGAAATGAATGCAACGCCGACGGCAGCAGTTCCACCGTCAGTGATGGCGCGTAGCCGACATGAATTTCTCCGCGTTCGCCGCGGGCCACTCCGCGCGCGAGTTTCACCGCTTCATCCGCGCGAGCCAACACGGCTTTGGCTTCACCGAGAAATGCGTTACCCGCTTCGGTTAACTTTACGGCGCGTTGCGTGCGATCGAACAACTGCACGCCGAGTTCGGCTTCGAGATCGCGAATCTGGCGGCTTAAAGCGGGTTGCGCGACGCGAAGCTTTTGCGCGGCTTTGGTGAAATTCAATAATTCACCCACAGTGGCGAAGTATCGGAGGTGTCGCAGTTCCACGAGGGCGAACGATACCTAAAAGGCATTATTGCGCGAGCATCAAAGTATTGGGCGGATTTCGTGAGGCGGGCTAAAGATGGTCGCAGTGAAACAAACGTCGTTTGCGAAAATGAGAAGAGGACGACGAAAACGAAACGATAAAAGAGAAAGAGAAACGTTATGATGACCATCCGAAAATCCGAAGCACGCGGTCACGCCAATCACGGCTGGCTCGACAGTCGATTCAGCTTTTCCTTTGCCGAATATCACGATCCGGCGCACATGGGTTTTCGGTCGCTGCGTGTCATCAATGACGACCGCATCGCGCCTGGCGGCGGATTCGGAATGCATCCGCATCGCGACATGGAAATCATCAGCTACGTGTTGAAAGGCGCTTTGGAGCACAAGGATTCGATGGGCAATGGCAGCGTGATTCGGCCTGGCGATTTTCAATACATGGCCGCGGGCACGGGTGTGTTGCACAGCGAGTTCAATCCGTCGGATAAAGAGGAAACGCATTTGTTGCAAATCTGGATTCGACCGGATCGAGGCGGCGTGAAACCGCGTTATGGCGAAAAACATTTTGCGGATAAACCGGCGGGACGTTTGCATCTGGTCGCGAGCAAGAGCGGGCGCGAAGATTCCATTGCCATCAATCAGGACGTCGATTTGTTTTTGGCGCGCTTGAATCCTGGCGATTCGGTTGAACATTTGCTCCAGCCGAAGCGGCACGCATGGGCGCATGTGGCGGAAGGCGCAGTGGAATTGAACGGCACGCGATTGAACGCCGGTGACGCGGCGGCGGTCAGTGAGGAAGCGCAGTTGCGTCTTACTGCCACCGATAAATCTCAGGTGTTGCTGTTTGACCTGAACTAAACCTGTGCAACTACTGAGGAACTTGCTATGAAACGCGGCGTTCAAATTGTGGCGGTCCTGCTGGCCGTTGTGACGTTGGCCCTTTGGTTTGCCAAAGGGGCCAACCCCGGCTGGACCAAGAACCGGGTTCAGGTCAAAACCGTGGACCCCATCACCGAAATTGAACAGGTGACGTGGGAAGACCGTTTTATTCCCGGAGTTGAGATACTCGGCGGCGGATTATTCGTCGCGGCGGTGCTGTTCGCCGGTTCGCTCTTTATTCGTAAAGCAAACAAACAACAACAAACCCAACACAGTTAAAAACACGTATGAAAAAAAGTCTGGTTACCCTGTTCGTTGCCGGCGGCGTTGCATTCGCCGCAGTGGCCCATGAGCAAGTCTTCGACTTCAAAGATCCCAAGGGCGTTAACAACGTCGTCTTCAAACTCGACGCGCCGCTCGAAGCCATCAACGGCAGCGCCAATGGCGTCAGCGGCACAGTGACGTTTGATTCGCACAACCCTGCCGCCACCAAAGGCAAAATCGTCGTCGCCAGCAAATCGTTGACGGTCGGCAACAGCGTGATGCAGGAACACATGCACAGCGAAGGCTGGCTCGATGTGGCGAAGTATCCGGAAATCTTCTTCGAAGTGAAGCAGCTCAAGAACGTGAAGACCGAAGGCAATGTCACCACCGCCGACGCCGTCGGAACGTTCTCGCTGAAGGGCGTGCAGAAGGAAATTACCGCTCCGGTGAAAATCACCTATTTGCCGGGTAAATTGGCGGACCGCAGCGGCGGTCAGATGAAAGGTGATTTGCTGGTGATTCGCTCGAACTTTTCCATCAAGCGCGCGGACTTTAACATCAAGCCCGGCCAGAACGAAGATAAGGTCGCAAACGAAATTGAACTTTCGTTGAGCGTCGCGGGCGTTTCGCCGCAGAAATAATCGGCATTAATACAAAAAACGCCGCTCCGTTCGGGGCGGCGTTTTTATTTAAATCCACGTCAGTCGCTATTGGCGGCCAAATAGAGGATGGCAACGACAGCCGCGGCGCCGAGCACGATGATGCCCGCGTCGATCAAGAGTGCAATGGGCGTTTTGGCGATGGTTTCGGTGGTCAGCGGCGCGTTTCCGTGGTAGGCAGGAAGCCGAAAGCGACCGAGCAGTTCGCCGTCTTTCCAAAGTTCGAATCCGGGTTTGTTGTAGGTTTCCATCGCGGCGTAACCGATCGTCGGAATGGTATTTGTTCCCTGAGTTATGCCCAGCATCGGAATCGGAATCAAACCGGGATAACCCGCCGGGTCCACAAACTGAGGTCGCGTGAATGGATCATAGGTCTCCGTCAGATCGAGCCAGAACGCGCGCCAACGGATGTAATTTGATTTTTCGAATTGCTCCCGATACTTGACGAGAATCAGTGGTCGCTCGGGTGAAGCGGCAAGTTGCACCTGCGGTTGGGCATGGGCGTGGTAGTAACGGTCAGCCCAGACTTCGCGTGTGGTGAAGCAGCCGTTGGAAATGAGCGCAATCGGCAGGAAGATGGCGATCAATTCAAGGAGCTTTGGATAAGGCTTCATAGCCTGCGAGCAATGGGTTCTGCCGGAAGGCTATGGGCTCTTCGGAAAAGCGAAAGGTTTTTTTGGATTCTGCCTCCCGGCTTGTTCCGGCGCATTTCTTTGCTACGCTCCGCCGCTCTGTTGTGAGTATCGCTAAAGAAATTCAAAACCGCCGCACGTTCGCCATCATCTCGCATCCGGACGCCGGTAAAACCACGTTGACGGAAAAACTGCTGCTTTATGGCGGCGCGGTGCAGCTTGCCGGTTCTGTGACCGCGCGCAAAAACCAGCGCGCCACCACGTCCGACTGGATGGAGCTCGAAAAGAAGCGCGGCATCTCCATCAGTTCCACCGTGCTGCAATTCGAGTACAACGGTTACAAGATCAACCTGCTCGACACGCCCGGCCACAAAGATTTCTCCGAGGACACCTATCGCGTGCTTACCGCTGTGGATTCGGTGGTGATGGTGATTGACTCAGCCAAAGGTATCGAGCCGCAGACGCGTAAATTGTTCGAGGTTTGCCGGCAACGAGGCGTGCCGATTTTCACGTTCATGAACAAGTGCGATCGTCCGATGAAGAATCCGCTCGAATTGCTCGATGAATTGGAGCGCGTGCTCGGCATCGGTGCGTTTCCGGTGAACTGGCCCATCGGCAACGGTTCGGAGTTCCAGGGAGTTTATGATCGGCAGACGAAAATGATGCATACGTTCGAGCGCGTGGTTGGCGGCAAGTATCGCGCACCGGTAACCGTCGGTGGCCTGCACGATCCAGCGGTGCGCGGCAGTTTGAGCGACGCGGAATTTGCCAAAACGGTGGAAGAACTCGAAATGCTGGAACTGGCCGGCGCGGAGTTCAACGAAGCGGATGTGTTGGCCGGTAAAACGACGCCGGTTTTCTTCGGTAGCGGTGTGAATAATTTCGGCGTGCAACTCCTGCTCGATGGCTTTTTGAAACACGCACCTGCGCCGAAAGGTCGGCATGCCGCGGTAGCCACCGAGGTAACGAGGCGGAGCGAATCTCAAGGCAAGGATGACTCTTCAATCAATCCGCCTCCTCACGTCGGCGACTACATTGCTCCTGAGAATTCGGCTTTTTCTGGATTCATTTTCAAGATTCAGGCGAACATGGATCCGAAGCATCGCGATCGTATCGCATTTATTCGCGTTTGCTCCGGCAAGTTTGAGCGCGACATGACGGTGCATCATTCGCGTTCGGGAAAAAAAGTTCGCCTCTCGAGTTCGCACAAAATTTTCGGCAACGAACGCGAGACGGTGGACGAGGCGTATCCGGGCGATGTCATCGGTCTCGTCGGACACGATGTGTTCGGCATCGGCGACACGCTGACGACGGATCCCAAAATCATTTACAACGAAATCCCGCGCTTTACGCCGGAAGCGTTCAGTTATCTGCACAACCCGAATACCGCGAAGTTCAAACAATTCCGCCAAGGTCTCGATCAATTGTTGCAAGAGGGTGTCATTCAGGCGTTGTATTTGCGCAATTCGTCCGTCAAAACGCCGTTGCTTGCTGCGGTCGGGCCGTTGCAATTCGAAGTTGTGCAATATCGTCTCGAAAGTGAATACGGCGCGGAATCGCGTTTAGAGCCCGCGCCATGGAGCGTGGTGCGCTGGTTGCCCACAGACATCAAAGAAGAGGAGCTTGATAATCTGTCGTTGCCGACCGGAGCCCGAATCGCTTACGACATCGGCAAAAACCCGGTGATCCTGTTCACCAATGAGTGGTCGGCGAATTATTTCGGCGAAACGAACAAAGGCGTGACGCTTTCCGCGTTGCCTGTCCAGACGGCGAAGGAGTGAGCACCGTCCGCATACAGGAGTCATTGCTTCCCCACAGCAAACAGCCTAGTTGATTTGCGACGGTTGTGTATTGAGATTGAGCTAAACGGGCGACCGATGGAAGATGCGCCGATGAACGCAGATAAAAAACCGGACTCTGACGACAATCATAATCAGCCGGAAGTCGCCAGCAACCCACCGGAAATCATAAAGGAGCTCAATGCGTATTTTGATCGCAGTCGGGCTTTAATTGAAATTCTTAGAGCTGACTCGTTGATTGCGCTTCAAGAAATGAATCGGACGAAAACAGGTGATCCTTTGCGTCCTTTTCGGCAGCGGGCCTTCGTAAGAACCACATATGCTCTTGTCGAAGGTAGCTGCTTCGCGCTGCGTTCCTTTTGTGGGATTGCAAACGAACTTCCCGGCATTGATAAATTATCCGAAGACGAATTGTCTTACATACTGGAATTGCCACGCGAAGATAAAAAGAGGCCGTTTTTGCTTGGAGACGACATTGTGAAAGACTCATTCAAGTACGCTGCGCGAGTTCTTCGTTACGATTTCAAGCTCAATTGCAATACTGCTGGCTGGGAGGCGCTAAAGACAGCTTGGAAATATCGCGACCGACTTGCTCACCCCAAATACGTCGAAGAAATTTCCCTTTCAGAGAATGAGATTGCAACGACACACGAAGGTCTCAAATGGTTCATTGGGGAAATGAAAAGATTGTTTGATAGCCCAATGAAACAATGAGTTGGAAGGTCAAACACCCGCGCGAAGGTGCTGGAAGTGGCCCAACACATGGCAAGTAACAGATTGCCGCTCTCGTCCGAAGCTTGCATAGTGTGCTAGAGTTAAAGCGCGCATGAACTATCAGAACATCATCACCATCGAAGCCGGGAAACGCGGCGGGCGGCCTTGCGTGCGCAAGATGCGCATCGCGGTGGCTGATGTGCTCGGCTGGCTGGCGAGCGGCATGTCGCATCAGGAGATTCTGGCGGATTACCCGGAACTGACCGAGGAAGACATTCGCGCCTGTCTGGCGTTTGCCGCTGACCGGGAGCGTCGCGTGATGACCGCTGCATGAAGCTGCTGTTCGATCAGAATCTCAGCTTCAAACTCTGCATCCAACTTGCGGACGAATTTCCCGATTCCAATCAGGTGCGCCTGCTGGACATGGATGCTGCCGAGGATCGCACCATTTGGGAACACGCCAAGGCGAATGGTTTCACGCTCGTCACCCAAGACTCGGACTTCGCCGACATGGCAGCACTGTTTGGCCCGCCACCCAAAGTAATCTGGCTACGGTGCGGCAACCAACCAACTCTGTTTATCGCCAACTTGCTGCGAAGTCAGGCCGACGCGCGTCGGAAGTTTGAACAGGATAAAGCCGCGGCTTGTTGGGAAATTTACTGACCGCGCGGTTTCAATTTTCTTATTCGGATCTAATTCATGTCCACCATCGTCAACGCCACCGACGTCACTGTGCGCTACGGCCCACGGGCCATTCTCGATTCCGCCACGCTTGCGATTGATGAAGGGCAACGCATCGGATTGGTCGGTCGCAATGGCTGCGGCAAGACGACGTTTCTGAAGTTGCTGGCGGGATTGCAAGCGCCGGACTCGGGTTCAATCACCCGCCGACGTGATCTGCTGGTCAGTTATCTTTCGCAGGATTTCACGCTCGATCCGACGTTGGATGTTCGCGGCAACGTTCGCGCTGGCGCGGAACACGTGCTTAAACTGATCGCCGAATTTGAATCTTTGCCTGCGGAATCTGATCGCCATGAGGAACTGGAGCATCGCATTCAATCGCTCGATGGCTGGACACTGGATCAACGCATTGAAACCGCGCTTTCGCATCTGAATTGTCCGGCGGGTGATCGTGATATTGCCGCGCTATCAGGGGGCGAGAAGCGGCGCGTGGCGCTGGCGCGAGCGATTGTTTCGCGCCCGGATTTTCTGATTCTCGATGAACCCACGAATCATCTCGATCCGGAATCCATCGAGTGGGTTGCGGAATTTCTGGAGAACTTCGGCGGCACGTTTCTCGTTGTGACGCATGACCGCTATTTTCTCGATCGTGTGGTGAATCGCATCGTGGAGTTGTGCGACGGCAGATTCTGGTGGCACGACGGCAACTACACCGATTATCTCCTCGATAAAGCCGAGCGACAGGAAGCGGATGCGGTGATTGAGCATAAGCGGCAGATGTTTCTGAAAAAGGAACTCGCCTGGGTGCGCACCGGTCCGCGCGCGCAACGCAGCAAACAAAGGAATCGTTTCGAGCGTTACTACGAGGAAGCGGCCAAAGACGGACCGGCGGTTGAAGAGGACATGGAACTTGTTATTCCGCCGCCGCCGCAGTTGGGGAATCGCACGGTGGAACTGACGAATCTCGGCATGACGTTGGGCGGACTACGGCTGTTTTCCGATTTCAGTTTTACGTTTGAAAACGGAAAACGCATCGGTATTTGCGGTCGTAATGGCCTCGGCAAAACGACGCTGTTAAAGCTCATTATCGGTCAGCTCGAACCGACGGAGGGCACAGTTAAGATCGGGCCGTTGACGAAATTCAACTACGTGGATCAATCGCGGTTGCAATTGAATGACGATCGTTCGGTACTCGATGAAGCCAGCGATGGCACCGAGTTCGTAATCTGGGGGGAGTCACGTATTTCCGTGCGTTCTTATCTGAAGCGGTTTCTGTTTTCGGACGACCGCATCGCTACTCAGGTGCGTAAACTCAGCGGCGGTGAACGGAGCCGGTTGTTGCTGGCGAAAATTCTCAAGGCGGGTGGCAATTTTCTCATTCTCGATGAACCGACGAATGATCTCGATTTGCCGACGCTCCGCGTGTTGGAAGAAGCGTTAATAGCATTTCCGGGCGTTGTCTGTGTGGTGAGCCACGACCGCTATTTTCTGAATCGTGTTTGCACGGACATTCTGGCGTTCGAAGGCGACGGGAAGATTCATCATAGCGTTGGCGACTACGATTATTATCTGGAAAAGAAGCAGCGCGCGGCAGCCGAAGCAGCGCGGGTAAATGCAGCAATTCTCGCGACAAACAAATCAGCTCAGGAAGCCGCTAAAAACGCTGCGCCGAAATCCAAACCGCGCAAACTTTCTTTCAAGGAGCAGCGCGAACTGGAAGGCATAGAAGCGCAGATTCTCGCGGTGGAAGAAGAAATCGCTCGCATCGAAGCATTGTTTGCGTCGCCGGATTTTCATCGCACGCATGCCACGCAGACCAACCAGTTAATGGCCGAATTGGCGGCAGCGAAAGAAAAGTCGGCGCAACTTTATCAACGTTGGGAAGAGCTGGAATCGTTGCGAAACGCTGCGTCCAGTTCGTCCGGAACGTCATCCTGAGCTGCTGCGCGCCGTTGCCCGGCGCAGGTAAAAATGCTTTTGCGGTCGTCGGGTATATTCAGTCATATTGCCCGCATGCAATTCCACCGTCGCCTTGGCCGGGCACTCGCTTTGGCGTTTTTGGTCGCCTTGCCTCTTTCCGTTTTCGCGCAATCGGCAACTAAAACTAAAATCGCCGTCGTCATTTCCACGCTGAACAATCCGTGGTTCGTCGTGCTCGGTGAAACCGCGAAAGCGCGAGCGATTGAACTCGGTTACGACGCGACGATTTTTGATTCGCAAAACGATACTGCAAAGGAAGCCGCGCATTTCGAAAATCTCCTCGCTGCCGGTTACAAAGCGGTGTTGTTCAATCCGACCGACGCCAACGGTTCGGTGGCCAATGTGCTCAAGGCCAAAGCGGCGGGCGTGCCGGTGTTTTGCATCGATCGCGAAATCAATTCCACCAATGCCGCAACGGCGCAGATGTTGTCGGACAATTACTCCGGTTGTGTCGTGTTGGGACAATACTTCGTGAAAGTCGTCGGACGCGAAGGCAAGTACGCGGAACTGCTCGGTCTCGTTGGCGACAATAACACGTGGAATCGTTCGAAGGGATTTCACAGTGTGGTGGATCGCTTTCCGGGTTTGAAAATGGTTGCCCAACAGAGCGCGGATTTTGATCGCGCCAAAGGACTCGAAGTCATGGAATCGATTTTGCAAAAGCATCCCGATCTGAATGCGGTTTTCTGCGGTAACGACGCGATGGCGATGGGCGCGTATCAAGCGCTCGTCAGTGCCGGGAAGGCGGATCAAGTAAAAGTGTTTGGTTTCGATGGTGCAGACGACGTGGTGAAGCTGATTGCCGAAAAGAAAATCGCGGCGACCGGAATGCAATTTCCGAAAGTGATGGCTCGCCAGGCGGCTGAATTCGCCGATGAATATCTGAAAGGTAAACGTGATTTTCCGCAGAAAATTCCCGTGAAAGTGGAACTCGTAACGTCGGAGAACGTTCATCGTTACGGCGATTACGGGAAAAAATAATGCGGGCTTATGAGCGAATCTTGAAAGCCGCACCAACCGAACCCGAATGATTCGCCGCGCCATCAGTTTCCAAAAAAATCTTCGCCGATGAAGCGTGTTTTGGGTTGGTTTATTGTCGCAGTTGTAGTCGCCGTGATTTTCTGGCGGTTTCCGCTTTTTCGCGTGGTTTCATTACAGGAAGCCGCCGCAGCCAAAGCGACAAAAACGCTCAATGCGACCGAGTTTGCGGAGGAATTCTGGAACACGCGATTGATGCAGTCGTTGGAGCGAGCCGTATCCGCGGAAAAATTGTTAACCGGGATTCGGAACAATCCGGCCGACGCGAAGAAAAATTTTGGTCGTACTCTGGGCGTAAGTGAAAGCTATACGTTTTTTGTTGCGGGACACGGACGTGTTGTGGCTGCAAACGAAGATGAAGTGCAGTTGGTCGTCTCCGAAGGCGCAACGGAGGCCGAGGTTTCGTTGCAGGTCGGATTATTGTTCAACAGCGCAGTACGCGACGGAACGGGTTTGCTGAACGTGAGTGATTATCCGAATTCACAGGATTTCAACGCAATTTCAGAAGCATTGAATCGCATCATTGAAGAACGGGTTCAGCCGCCGTTACGCGAGCAAGCACAAGTCGGACGCATAGTGCGATTCGTCGGTTGCGCGGAGGTTAATCACGAGGAAACCGATCTCAAACCGCTGAAAATCGTTCCCATCCAGGCGAGCGTCGAATGAAAATGCCATCGCGCGAAATCTTGCTGCGCTTTCAGTCGCTTCTGGCGCTGGTGGGCATGATTTTGTTTTTGAGCTGGCACGAGCCGAACTTCCTCACGCTGGCGAACTGGCAGAACATTCTTTTGCAAATTTCGGTCAATCTCTGTCTCTCCATCGGAATGACGCTCATCATTCTGACCGGCGGAATTGATTTGTCGGTTGGCGCTATTCTCGGGCTGTCGGGAGCGGTGGCAGCGGGTGTTTTGAAAAACGGTCTGGCGTTGCCGGCGCTCGGTGTGCAATTGCAATTCACGCCGTTTGGAGCGGTGATTGCCGGAATCGTCGTCGGCTTGGTGTTGGGCTGGTTTAACGGAATCGCAATTACGCGATTTCGATTGCCGCCGTTTGTAGCGACGCTCGGCATGTTGAGCATCGGGCGCGGACTCACGATGTTGTGGACGAATGGATTTCCCATCACCGGCCTTGGCGCGACGTTTGGATTTATCGGGGCGGGATTCTGGTTGGGCGTGCCGACGGCGATCTGGATTTCCGCTTTGCTGGTGGTCGTTTTTTACGTGGTGGCGAAACATTCGGTGTTGGGTCGCTACATTTACGCGGTGGGCGGCAGTGAACGCGCTGCGAGTTTCTCCGGCGTAAACACCAATCGCGTCAAAGTCTGGGTTTACACGTTGGGCGGTGGATTGGCGGCAGTCGGCGGACTGATTTTAACCGCGCGACTGGATGCGGCTGATCCAAAAGCCGGACTCGGTTATGAACTCGATTCAATCGCCGCGGTTGTCATTGGCGGAACGTCATTAAGCGGCGGACGTGGCTCAATCTGCGGAACGGTCCTCGGTTGTCTGATTATTGGCGTGCTCAACAACGGACTCGTGCTGTTGGAAGTGTCGCCGTTCTGGCAGCAGGTGATTAAAGGACTGGTGATTATCGCCGCCGTTGCGTTGGATAAAGCCGGAACGAAAAAGGAATAAGTATTCGCGCGTGCTTAATCGAAGCTTTGGAAGCGACGATTGGCTTTCTTCTCTGAGCGACGGGCCTTTTGAGCGAGGATGCGTTCTTTTGCGGCGCGGCTGCGTTTTCGTTTGTGACGACGTTGTTTGGCAATCGCCGCTTTCTTCGCTGCAGCTTTGGCGGCGCGATCGGCTTCGATTTTATCGAGCAGGAGTTTTCGCGCGATGAAACGATTCAGACCTTGCTGACGCGTTTCCTGACATTTCACCTGGGTGCCCGTCGGGCGATGCAACAGCATGACGCACGTGGCGACTTTGTTGACGTTCTGACCGCCGTGACCGCCGGAGCGGACGAACGTTTCTTCGATGTCCGCTTCGGTCACGCCCAACGCGGCCATGCGTTGCGCGAGCTGGGACTCTTTCTCACTGCTGACAGCAAATGCGGCCATGGCAGGAACATCGCCGAATCGCCACAATTTGTCAGTCGCGAAACCGATTCACTTCCGCGTGCGACGGCGAGAAACTTCCGGTCATTTTCGGCCAACGTCTCCGCGAGTTTTTTTCGTTTCGGGCTGACCGTTCCACCCGCGGATAATTTCGGCGCGATACGGTGGTTGGCCATGGGCCAAGCACGGTTGTAGCAAAAACGGGCGGAGCATAACACTCGGTGGGGCGAGGCTACTGACGAGCCGATGTCCCTCGCCCGCAGGAGCAGGACTTGAAAAGTTTGGGAAATGCGAAAGGAGTTCGACCGAAGGTGAAGGCTCGCGAGGACGCTCGCCCCACCGACGGGCGCGGTGGTGATGCAGCGCGAAGCGAACATAACCTTTAACCACTGAGGCACAGAGACACAGAGATACGGTAGCGCCGTAGGCGCGGCATCTTTGTAGAACCGAAACGGAATTGAATCCAAGCTCGGTCAGGAGCGGCATCATCCCCCTCATCCGTCCTACGGACACCTTCTCCCCATCGGGAGAGAAGGACGGGATGAGGGGCGCAAAAACGGCCTACAAAGATTCCGCTCCTGACGGAGCTAGGCAAACGCCAGACGCCGCGTTCAAGCGGTCGGTACTCAAATTCAGATTGCGATCTCCGGAGCAACAGATCGTTTGGGTTCAGTAGAGCCAAGCAGGGTTGTGGCAGAAACCACCGGGAGTGCAACACCCGGGCAGTTGCGGCGTCACTGCGTTGTTGGAGGACCGTTCTGTAGCGAGATGGAGCTTGCGTAGTTTGAATCAAAACCTAGATTGCGAACCAGCATGCTGACGCTTGCACATCCGCCCATTGTCGAAGCCGTTCTGGATATTGAGTGTGATATGCCACCCGGCCTAGATTTGGCTACGCTTCAACAACCGTCGCGCGAAGCCCTTAAAGCCGAGTATCCCCAATTCAGAAAACAGGTGGTCCAAGTCCACAAAGTCGAGAATGAATGGACGCCCAAAATCACGCTCACCGAAGCTCTTGATGGATTACATTTCCGCACCGGCGATGAAAAGCAACTAGTTCAGGTGCGGCGCACTGGTTTTTCGTTCAATCGACTTAACCCTTACACGACGTTGGATGATTATCTTCCGGAAATTAAGCGGACGTGGAGCATTTTTGTCGAAATCGCCAGACCGGTTCTAGTACGTCAGTTGCGGCTGAGATACATCAATAAGATTGTCATACCGATCAACACTACCTTCGATTTAAAAGAGTATTTTAAGATCGGGCCTCGATTGCCGGACGACAAAACTATGGATATTGCTTCTTTCCTCAATCAGTGCACGGTGGAGGAACGGGACACTGGAAACTTCGTGAACATTGTTCTAACGTCTCAACCATTCGAAAATGAAGGTGCCCCGTTCATCCTTGATATCACCGCTTTACGTACCGAGAAAATCCAAGTGGAAGATTGGACTTTGCTCGCTGACCGAATTGGGCTATTAAGAGGAACGAAGAACCGGGTTTTTGAGAAAAGCCTTACCGACAAATGTCTGACCCTATTTCAATAACAGTTGGCGCCTGCTGGCTCACTTACGCGGCCGCCCAGTGCTATGGACGTGGTGGCAGTGCGGTAACGAAGGAAGCGCGCGATGTTTGCCAGGCTGCATTCACAATTGCAGAGCACGCGGAGCGCTCGCAGGCTCTTTTTGGAGATAAGACGAAGGCGATTTCGGAATTGAGAACATTAGCTTCTGAATGTTCTTCCGCCGGGTGGGACGGAGATTCTGCAGAGCCGTTGAACACGATTGCTGTCCAACAAGCGGAGTGGTTTGTTCGCTTGCTACCGTCTGACATTCCAACTCCCGAGTTTGCTCCAAATGCTGACGGCGATGTGTCGCTGGATTGGATTGATTCGAAGAGCAGGATTTTCTCTGTGATCATTGGGCCGAGCAACCGCATTGCTTATGCTTGGCTGGATGGTACTGATTCCGGTAATGGCGTTGCACAGTTCGATAATCCGGGAATTCCAAATCGTATCCTGGAGGGCATTCGAGGAATCATGGGCCATGGAGCTACTTCCCTCAGGGCTGCCTAAAATTGTGGGGAATGACGAGGACCTGGCAAGGTTCCTTTGTTCGCGAGGCGAATTCAACTCAACGATGGTTAAGCCAGCAGCTTTTCTTCCAAATCCTAAAGACGGTACGAAGTCAGTTTCTCGCCACGGAAAGGAACCCTTTGAAGGCCTCAAGCAACTCGGGCGAGAGTACCTTAAAGACCGCACTGTCTATGGAGCGGCAATATTCAAGGCTCACCAGGTTCGCGCCGCCAAATTGGAGGTTGTGGCGATAGAACCTCCACTGCGGCACGCTCAGATAGAACGCTGGCCGAGAGTAGAAAGTGATCCAGAACTTCAGAAGGCAAAGTGCTTGGAGTGCGCGCTGTTGATCAGCCGCCATGCTGAGTTGGTGCGATTTGAATTCTAGGCGTGCCGAGGTGCAGTCGCTAATTTGGTTTTGTTTCCACTGTGAGCCTGGCCGAGAGGTCAATGCGATCCGGCAGTTCGCCGAAGTCGTAGAAGCGATGCTCCACCTGGTCACCGCGCACGATGACGATGCGCAAGCCGGATTTGCCGCCGCCCAGCGGCTTGCCGACCGGTCCCGTGGTCACGGCTTCAAGATCGCCAGCGCGGGCCAGGGCGTTGCGGTGATAGTGGCCGGAGAAAAGATGTTTCACGCCGAATTCCTGAAACAGGCCAAGATAGGCAGCGCGGCGCGCGCGCGGGATGTTGAAGTATTCATCCGGCTCATCGGCGGCTTTCAGAAACCAGGGATGATGCGCGAAGATCACGATGGGCTGCGCCCGGCTCTGGCGGGCCCGCGCCAGTTCCGCCCGCAGCCAGCGTTCCTGCGCGGCCAGTTGATTCGTGGCTTGCTGCGGCGAATGAATGACCACCGAGTTGAGCACGATGCCGACGAAGTTCCCATGGCGGAAGGAATAGTGGTCGGGCCCGAAGTGATTGGTGTAAACGCCCAACGCGGCCGGCGTGGGAGCATTTTCTACGTCGTGGTTGCCGACAACATTGTAAACCGGAATGGTGGAATCTACCCGGCGCACGATGCGCTGAAACTCGGCGATTTGAGCGGCATCGCCCGGTTGGTTCACGAGGTCGCCGGTAATCACGACAAACGCCGGACGCAGCCGATTGATCGTGGCCACGGCGAATTCGAAGTTGGCGGTCTCCTGGGCGAAATCCCTGTTGGTGGTGAACATGCCAAACTGCGGGTCGCTGAGCTGGATGAAGAAGAAAGGATCGGCGGCTCTAACCACATTCGGCGACAGCAGCAGGACGAGGCTGAGGCAGACAGCGAAGTTGGTGTATCGTTTCATGAGAGGTTCAGAGTTTGCGCCAAGATTACGCTCCGGGCCGGGAGTGGACGATAAGCCGTCCATGCTTCGAGTCTACGCGGTCGTCGACAGAGGGCAAGTTCCGGCAGCGGCGGAAGTTTGAGCTGCGAAATTTCAGTCTTTCGCTAACCCCGGATGCGCTTCGACGCCGTGGGGCGTCACTTTGTTTTTCGACGCTTCCACTT
>CALAYC010000307.1 GCA_937894935.1 uncultured Verrucomicrobiota bacterium | reverse complement strand
CACCCTGTTTTGAGATGAACGTCCGCAAGCTTCTGCTGGGAATGATCCTGCCGCCGCCGGTGCCAACCAATCACCGGTTGTACACCATGACCATCCCTCCGGATGTCTGGAAAAGCCGGCCCAGCGAACGGCTGATTTCGCTCGCAGTGCGAACGGCGGCGCGGGCGCAGACGCTGCAACTCACAGATTTACAATCGCGCGCTGGCGCAGTGGTGAATGAATGGCCGGGCGAACATTATCGGTTGTTGGCGGCGTTGGTGGCGGAGTTGGGCGCGAAACGGATCGTGGAAATCGGGACGTTCATGGGCACATCCGCGTTGGCGATGTTGTCGCAATTGCCGGCCGACGGGCAGTTGACCACGTTTGATGTGGTGCCGTGGCGAAACATTCCGGGTGCGGCGTTTCGCGAGGGTGATTTCACGGATGGTCGGTTGCGCCAGGAAATCGCGGATTTGCAGGATTTCGCCACGATGGAGAAATATCGCGATGTGTTTCAGCAGGCGGATTTCATTTTTGTGGATGCGGCCAAAGACGGCGTGATGGAGCAGCGGTTCATCGAAAATTTCCGGCGACTCGGTTTGCCGAAAGGGCCGGTCGTGATGTTTGACGACATTCGCGAATGGAAGATGTTGCGCATCTGGAACGACATTACAGAACCGAAACTCGATTTGACGACGTTCGGTCACTGGACGGGGACCGGCTGGGTGGATTGGCCGGCGAAAGCCTGAAATGACGGCCTGACCTGGTGCATCATGAGTAAAAAGACTTTGTTACAACGGTTGAAGAAGATTTTCGCGCCCGGGCCGAAACTGCCGACGCACGCGCAAAAGCAGGCGGTCATCCGGGAGTTCGCGCGACGTTTCCAGGTGGAATATCTCGTCGAAACCGGCACGTGTCACGGCGACATGGTCGCGGCGATGCAGAACGAGTTTAAGAAGATCATTTCCATCGAACTGGCGGATCAGTTTTATCGCGAAGTCTGCGAGCGTTTCAAAGGCGTGCCGAATGTGGAACTGATTCATGGCGACAGCGCGACGAAATTACCGGAGGTGGTGGCGCGATTGGAAGGACGCGCGATTTTCTGGTTGGACGGGCATTATTCCGGGGGCGACACGGCGCGCGGCGAAAACGACACTCCGGTGAACGAAGAGTTGCGAGCGATTTTTCAATCGGGTCAACCGGATCATATCGTGTTGATTGATGACGCGCGGTGTTTTGGTACTGAGCCGTCGTATCCATCATTGGAGCAACTGCGCGCTCAGATTCAGAAAGTTCGCCCCGGCTGGAACTTCGAAGTGGCGGGCGATTGTATTCGAATTTATCCGGGCTGACGCATTTCGAACGATGGCCGCGCCGGTCAACATTCTTTGCATCAAATGGGGCACGCGCTATCCGGCGCATTATGTGAATCAACTCTACGCCGGCGTGAAACGGCACTTGGCGAAACCGTTTCGCTTCGTCTGTTGCACGGATGATGCGAGCGGACTGGTTCAAGGCGTGGACACTGTTCCGTTTCCGTCGAACCCTGGCATTAAACGCGGCTGGCCCGATGTGTTGGTCAAACTGTTGGTGACGCAGGATGGATTTGGCAATCTGAGCGGCCCGACGTTGTTTCTGGATCTCGATGTGGTGATCATGGATTCGATCAACTGCTTCTTTGAATTTCAGCCAGGGCGCAACTGCATCATTCTCAATTGGGTTAATCCGCGCAAAGAACTCATCGGGCGACGACCGGCGGTGGGCAATTCGTCGGTTTTTCGGTTTGAAGCGGGAAAGTCGAATTACATTTACGAGACGTTCAGGCGCGAGATGGCGCAGGCGGAAGACCTGAGCGTGTGGAACACGGAACAGGCGTTTCTGACGCACGCCATGCAGAAAGTGCATTGGTGGCCGGAAGAATGGACGCGCAGTTATAAACGTCATTGTCGCCCGGCGTTTCCGTTGAACTTGTTCAGCACGCCGAAACCGCCGCCGGGATGTCGCATCCTGGTTTTTCACGGTCGTCCCGATCCTGATGAAGCGATTCGCGGTTATCGCGGAAAGAAGCTGCGGCATCATATTCGACCTGCGCCGTGGATCACGAAGTATTGGCAACCGGTGTAACCGCCGTGTTCTGCATCAAATGACTGCTTCTGCTTCCAATCCGTTCTGGCAAATGATCGATGGCGTGTTCGTCATCAATCTGGAGCAGCGTCGGGATCGGTGGGAACAGTTTCAGCAGAACGTGCAGGGAATCATTCCACCCGAGAAATTACAACGACTTCCGGCACGTTGGGGACGAGACATTCCGGGATTCGGTCAGCGACCGTGGTTTCGCGGCGGTAAACGGGATGGCACCTGGGCCGCGCGGGCGGGGTGTACGGAATCGCACCGGCAGGCGATGTTGCGGGCGCAAGCGGCGAGATGGCGCACGTTTTTGATAATTGAGGACGACGCGGAATTCGCTCCAGAATTTTCTTCCATATTACCGGGGCTGGCTGACGCACTGCGGAACTGCGAATGGCAGATTTGTTATTTTGGTTTTACCGAACCGTGGACTCCGGCACGCAAACTGGCATCCATTTCGGATCGGCACAACTTGTTTGAGGTGCAGGGTTGTACGACAACTCACGGTTATCTGGTTCGGGCCGAGGCGCGAGATTGGATCGCTCGACATCTGCCGGAAGAGAATCAGATGTGGTTGTGGATTGCGCGGCATCGAGTGATTGACCGGTGGTATCAACGGCAACTGGGATTGCATTTTCCGGTGCTGTGTGTTTCGCCGGCGATCATCAATCAGGCGGCCGGTTATTCGGATATTGTTGAGCGTGAATCGCCTAATACGGGCGAAGTAACCTCGCGATCCGCAGTGACCAAGGTTGCGGCGAGCTCAGCGACTTACTATCTGCATCGGGCGTTGCGGCGAGTGACCATTCGATGCGGGGTGGCCGGAGATTGTATTCGCGGCTGGACCCGACGCATAAACGGTTTTTGATTGCATGTCAGCCTCCCCGATCATTCGCGTTAAGTTCCTGACCAAGCATCCTGCTAAAGATATCAGCGGACATTGGTGTCGCTTTTTGCCGGCCGGAAATCCACAAGTGGGGCGGTGTCAGTTCTTATTCGATCGGGATGAACGCGATTACGATTGGCTGGTAGTTTATGA
>CALAYC010000306.1 GCA_937894935.1 uncultured Verrucomicrobiota bacterium | reverse complement strand
TGGAGTTGCACGAAAAACCGGCAACCATCAATGCGTCCACCTTGCGAACGCTCGCCGCGGCGGTGGATTCCCTTCCGACGCTTCTGGATAAAACCGGACCAGCGACGAATCCCGTCAACGCCAACATCCTCGTGGTCGATGACGAAGCCATTTCCCGCCGCGCCGTCACCCATGCGCTGGAACGGGCAAAGTTGAAATCCGTCGGGGTGGACGATCCGAACACTGCTTTAAAAATGCTTTCGCAAAGCAATTACGATCTGGTGTTCCTCGACGTGGACATGCCCGGCATGAACGGCCACGAGCTTTGCACTCGCTTGCGGGCTTTGCCGCAACACAAGAAAACGCCGGTCGTGTTCGTGACTGGATTGAACGATTTCCAGAATCGCGCGAACTCCACCATGAGCGGTGGCAATGATTTCATCGCAAAACCGTTCCCCTTCCTGGAACTCGCCGTGAAGTCGCTCGTTTACGTTTTGCGCGGAAAACAGACCGTTGGCCGCCGTTAACCGCGTTTTACCGTTCCCCCAGTTCGCGAATCGAATACTGTCGCGCCAACGCGCGCATCAGGCGATTTTCCTCGCGTTTCATGCGACGACGTTCGGCCTCAGTCCGATCGTCGTAACCCACGAGGTGCAGAATGCCGTGCACCACGTAACGCAATAACTCCGCCTGCCAGGTTGTGCGAAACTGTTCCGCCTGCAGCAACGCGTCGTCCACGCACACGTAAAGCTCGCCATGGATTCGCCGCACGCTCCCCGGAGGCTTGCGCGATTCCTGCGTCTCGGAATGATCGAACGTAATGACGTCGGTTGAGCCTTCGTGTTGCAGAAACTGCCAGTTGACCCGCGCCATTTCCGTCGCGCCAACAATGGAAACCCCCAACTCCACCTGTTCCAAATCGAAAGATTCGCGCAGCAACTCCAAAACCAGCCCGCGCAACCACCGCGAATTAATCCGGCACACTCGCTGACGATTGCGAATGGTCAGTTCGCCATTCATTCCGACTTGCTCTTCCCACGATGTTCTTCGTACGCCGTGATGATTCGCTGCACCAACGCGTGCCGCACCACATCACGTTTCCCGAACTCGATGACCGAGATGCCTTCCACGTGGCGCAGAATTCGATGCGCTTCCAGCAACCCCGAATGCTTGTGCGGCGGCAAATCAATTTGCGTTTCATCTCCCGTAATCACCGCTTTCGAGCCGTAACCCAGCCGCGTCAAAAACATCAGCATCTGCTCGGTCGTCGAATTCTGCGCTTCATCGAGAATAATGAACGCGTTGTTCAACGTTCGCCCGCGCATGTAAGCCAATGGTGCAATCTCAATCGTATTGCGCTCGGTATGTTTCTGAATCTCCTCCGCCGGCAACATGTCCTGCAACGCATCCAACAACGGTCGCAGATACGGCATAATTTTTTCATTCAAATCGCCCGGCAAAAAGCCCAACGCCTCACCCGCTTCCACCGCCGGCCGCGTCAAAATGATGCGTGAGACCTTTCCTTCGCGCAGCGCCGACAATGCCATCGCCACCGCCAGATACGTTTTCCCCGTGCCCGCTGGACCGATACCAAACGTGATGTCATGCGTTCGAATCGCTTCGACATACCGCTTCTGCCCGACGGTCTTCGCCGTCACGCCCGGCTTGCGATCATGCGTCTGCACGCGGTCATTCATCAAATCCTTGAGCGTCGTTACACCTTCGTGTTTGACGACGTTCAACGCGTGCGTGAATTCGCGATTTCGAATCGTCCCGCCGGCTTTGAGCGACCCTTCCAGCGACACAAACAATTGCTTCGCCCGCTCCAGCGCTTCCGTCGCGCCGTCGAGTTTAATCCAGCCATCGCGCACCGTTGCTTTGACGCCGAGCTGCCTTTCTAATGCGTCGAGATTCCGCGGATCGTTGTTGAACAACTGCTGCGCAATTCGCGCGTTATCGAAATGCAAAGTTTCCGAAGCCATGAGTTGAAAAAATTATTGCGCCATCGCTCGACGCAGTTGATTCGCCAGATCCGTCAGCGCCTGCGGCACCACACCAACACCAGCAATGACCGGCATGAAATTTGTGTCCCCATTCCAACGCGGCACGATGTGAATGTGCAAATGCTCGATGATGCCCGCACCAGCGACTTTGCCCAGATTGATGCCGACATTGAAACCGTCCGGCTTCATCTCGCGTTTTAATACGGCGATGCACCGGCGCACCAGTTTCCACAAATCGGAAACCTCCTCATCGGTCAGGCCCTCCAAATCCGGCGATTGCTTGTAGGGCACCACCATCAAATGCCCGCCCACGTAAGGATAACGATTCAGCAAGGCGAAACACGTCCGGTCACGCGCGATCACGAGGTTGCCTTCATCATCGTTCGATTGCGCGATAGTCACGAACAGGCTCTCATCGAGCTTCGGCTTGGGCGCGAGGATATATTCAATCCGCCATGGCGCGTGCAGTGATTCCATGCATGCAGGTTAGAAACGCGACGAACGAAAGTCAAAAAAAGCGATTCTGCGTTACTACAACAATTCACCGTCGCACGACCGCAGGTTGAGCAATAACCGGCGGCAGCATTGAACCCAGATTGACCGGCAACACCGCCTGCGTCGCTGTAACCCGAAAAGCATCACGCATTTTGCCCCAGGCGATTCGCCACAAAATCCAATTGATCACGACCAACAACGTCGAATTGATGCCCACCAACACCACGGGAAACCACTGCATGAGTTCGTTGTTAATCGCTCCAAATCCGACGAAAAAGATCAGCAATGGAAACATCATGCTGCCGCCGAAGCTGATGATCAGCCACGGAATCACGAGTACGAATGTGACTGTCTTCAAAGTTGCCGTCAGACTGTTCTTTGACGTCAATCCCATCCATAAACCAAACCACGTCAATGCGACCAGTTTAGTAAGACTGACCACCAGGCTGCATCCAGCGACGAGAATCCTCATCAACCCAACCGAGAATTCATTCGCATCAGCAGCGGAAAATCCCGCTTGAGCCATAGTTGTTCCCGTTACTTCGACGACGAGTCGCACTAACAAGATAATCCCCACCGGTAATGCAACAACTCGCACCAACCCCAACCATGCCCCCACCGCAACCTTTCGGAAATTCAACGGCGCTGCCAACAGCAACTCAACGACTCCCGACTTTCGCAGGTCGGAGAAAATCTGACTCGATTGCAATGCGAGCCACAAACACATCACAAAGGCAACCAGGCTACCAATGATCCATCCGCTGAATGTGCGAGTTTTTGAATCTAACCAGGCCGCCGACGCTAATTCAAAAATCACAATAAATGCCAATGCCCAAAGCACCAGCGCCTGCCACCGTTCCCGACAGACCACCCATGTAAACGGATTCTTTTCCAACAAAACGACGCGTCTTCGCGCGCGCGCCCGAACGCTGCCAAAACGCCACCAGTTTCGTAACGGCGACGCGACGACGCGCACTTGCGTTCCTTTCTCCTGCCAATTACGTGGAATTAAAAGACTCGCCGCGACCAACAACAGCCACACCACCACTTCTCCGATGAGGAACGATGGCCAGAAAAATCTGCCTCCGAAATTCGCCTCGATAAACAGATAAACCGGACTGACCAACGAAAAACGGGGCATAAAGCGCGTTCCGTTTATTGCGGCAATGCAGCCATCGATTGCCGGCCCACCACCGGCGAACAGCAACAACAATCCCAGCGTCGCAACCAATGCTTTCTGGGGATGATGACTGAGCGCGGAAACAAACATTCCCACTGAAAGAGAGAAAAACAGCGCATGCAATAACGCGAGAATCGTGCTCCAGAATTGTCTCACCTCGACTCCACCAAACAATTGTGTGCATGCGAGAATGGGAAAAATGGCCAGCAGTGCGAAAACGCAGCGGCATGAGGTGACAAATAATTTTCCCAGCACGACGTCGTAACCGCGCAAATCCGTCAGAAAGAGAAATCCCAACGTGCCTTCGCGCTTTTCTTCACTCAACGAGTCCGCTGTAAAAAACAACCCCGCCGCAAGCGTCACCACCAGACTCATCCACGTCAGCACCGCAAACATCGGCCCGCCGAATTGCGAAATGCCTCCTCCCGGAAGAAGCGAAAACAACGTGAACAATCCGCCGGCAATCACCAATGCCACCAACGCCGCAACAATTCGCAACCAGAACGTCACCGGTCGTCGCGCCGCCAGTCGCAACTCCCGTTCGACGATGGGCAGAAAGGTCATGCGCGCAGTGGAATCGTTTGCAGCACCTCAGCCAGCGGCAGCGCCTTCTCTTCGCGCGTCTGAAGATTTCTCACCCGCGCCGTGCTTTCGTTTTCCAAGCGCACGGTAAACGCCGCTTTGAGTTCCTGCGCCCGCTTGAATTGTTTATCCGGTTTGATCGGCGTCAGCGCATACTCCACCACGCGACCCGCGGCGCGCAATTCCTGAATCAGCTTGAGCGATTGCGGCCGAAAGTTCTCATCCTCAATCAGCATCACCACGTCCACGCCGGCATCGAACTTCGGCAGCAAGCCGCGTGCTTTGAGCAACTCCAGCAACACGACGTCGCCCATGCCGAAGCCGAGCGCCGGCAAATCCACCTTCCCGCCGCTGATGAGTTTGACGAGGTTGTTGTAGCGTCCGCCGCCCGCGATGGCGCGAAATTCGCCCTTGCGATCAAACGCTTCAAACACCGGGCCGGTGTAATACGCCAGACCGCGAATCACCCTGTAATCCACTTTCACAAACTCACTCATCCCGCGCGCAGCGAGATTCGCGATGATGGACGCAAGTTCGGTCGTGGGCGCGCCGGAATTAATGAAGTTGTTTACGTCATCGAGCGAAAAACCGAGCGCCGCGAGTTTCTGTTGAGATTCCTCCGGTGGCGTTCGCTCCAATTTATCAATCACCTGAAAGAACTCATACTCCTGTCCCGCTTTACCACCGCGCGTGGTGAAATACTCGTTCCACGCATTGCGACTGCTCAGACGAATAACAAAATCGTCGGCCTTCAATCCAAGCGACCGCAATGTATCAATCAACAACGCAATCAACTCGGCATCCGCGGCAGAATCCGCTTCACCAAAAATGTCCGCGTTGAATTGAAAATGTTCGCGCAGGCGACCTTTCTGCTGCCGTTCGTAGCGAAACAATTGCGGAATCGCGAACCACTTGATCGGTTTCTTGTAATTACGCTCATGCGTCGCAACCATTCGCGCAAGTGTCGGCGTCATCTCCGGACGCAAGGCAACTTCCCGGTCGCCTTTGTCTTTGAAGTTGTAAAGTTGTCCGATGATTTCGTCGCCACTCTTGGTCGTGAATAATTCCAGCGGCTCCAGCGGCGGACCGTCATATTCCCGAAAGCCATACCGCCGCGCCATTTCCCGCCATTTGCCGAAAATGTATTGGCGCGCGTCCGCGCTCCACACGTCTTTGTGTGGCAGCGGTTCAGGATAAAAATCACGAAAACCAGGGAGACGATCCATAATTCGTCCGCGAGAGTAGAAAACCGCGCGAAGAATAAAAAGAAAAAGGCGCGGTTACTGCCGCGCCTTTTTAGTGAATAATCGAATCAGG
>CALAYC010000305.1 GCA_937894935.1 uncultured Verrucomicrobiota bacterium | reverse complement strand
GCAACGCCGCGCCGTACGCTGCGCCTTCGCTGACTTTGAGCGTCACGACTTCCGCGTTGAACACGTCTGCCATAATCTGTCGCCAGAGTTTGGACCTCGCGCCGCCGCCGGTCGCGCGAATCTGTTTCGCGGTCACGCCCAGTTCTGCGAGGCGGCGCAAACCATAATTCATTCCCAGCGTCACGCCTTCCATGGCAGCGCGACAATAATTGCTCGCGCGGAATGTTTTGGTGTTGATGCCGATCATCACGCCCGTGCCGTCAGGAACGTTCGGGGTGCGTTCACCTTCGAGATACGGCAGGAGCAGTAAGCCTTCTGAGCCGGCAGGCACTTGCTTGGCTTTGCTTTCGAATTGCTCGTGAGAATAGCCGAAATCCTGCCGCATCATTTCGGTCGCGACCGTGACATTCATCGTGCAGAGCAACGGCAACCAGCGATTGGTTGAATCACAGAACGCCGCGATTTCGCCTTCGGGATCAATCACCGGTTTTTCGGCGCAGGCGTAAATCGTGCCGCTCGTGCCGAAGCTCGCGGTAACGATGCCCGGACGCGTGTTGCCCGTGCCGATGGCGCCCATCATGTTGTCGCCGCCACCCGCGCTGACGAGAATGCCGGGGTTCAAACCGAGCGAACGCGCTGTCTCCGCCTGCAGGTGCCCGGCGGGTTCGTCACTCGAAATCAACTTGGGCAATTTATCCGCGAGTTCGGGATCAATTGCATCGAGAGCGCTCTTGGCCCAACGCCGCGTTTTCACGTTTAACAAAGCCGTGCCGCTGGCGTCGCCGTATTCCATGACGCGTTCGCCGGTGAGCCAGAAATTCAAATAGTCATGTGGCAACAGAACCGTAGCGAGGCGCGCGTAATTTTTCGGCTCATGCTTTTTGAGCCAGAGAATTTTCGACGCGGTGAAACCCGGCAGGACAGCGTTGCCAATCGCTTTGATGGTTTTCTTTGGGCCACCGAGTGCGGCGGTGATTTCTTCGCATTCCGCGGCGGTGGAAGTATCGCACCAGAGTTTGGCCGGGCGAATGACGTCACCGTTTTTATCGAGCGGCACAAAGCCGTGTTGCTGACCGCTGACGCCGATGGCTTTGACTTCGGCGGCGACGGCTTTTGCGCTGCGCATCGCCTGACGGATGGCGGCGGCGGCGGCTTCGCGCCAGGTATGCGGATGCTGTTCCTTCGCTCCGGGCGGAAGGTCGGGAATCAGATCGTAAGCCTGCGTGCCCGTGCCGAGCACTTCGCCATTTTTTGCGTCCACGACGAGGGCCTTGGTGGATTGCGTGCCGCTGTCAATGCCGATCAGGAGGTTTCGCATGGCCGGGAGGATAGCGGCGAAAACGACGTCATGTCACGCGGAAGGAATGCGCCGGATTCTCCGCAAGAGCGAGGAATTTTCAGTGAAAATGCCGCGTCGCAGTTGCGTTTTCGACGAACTTGGCTACTTTAACCACGTGAAATCCGTCCGAAACAAAACCGTGCTGGTGCTCAGCGAGCGTTTGACGCGCTCGAACCGGCATTTTTGTATCGGGCATCTTTCGCGTCTGGCGCACTCCCTTTCGTAAGGGAGCGGCGCTGACCTTTTTCCGGCAGCCGCCCGCTCCCGAAACTTCATTCCCGATTTACTGATGCCGCAATGGTCGCGGCATTGTCTGATCAACAATCCAAAACCTTTTGCTATGAATTTACCCATTACCATTTCCGAACGTGACGCCTTCCAATTGCGGAAGCTCATCCAGGCGTGCGAACGCGCAAATATTGAAAATCTGCAACGGTTGCGTACTGAAATCGAACGCGCGCGAATCATTTCTGAAACTGAAATGCCGGCGGATGTTATCGCCATGAATTCCACCGTCGAACTCGAAGATCTCGAAGACGGTGAAATCATGACCTACACGCTGGTTTATCCGGAACACGCGGATGCGGCGGCGGGAAAAATTTCGATCCTCGCGCCGCTGGGAATGGCGATGTTGGGCTTCAAGGTCGGCGACGAGTTTGAATGGCCCGTGCCCGCGGGAACGTTGCGCGTGCGCGTGCGACGATTGGTGGAAACGAAGGCGCAACCCAATCCACTGGCCGCGTTGGCAAAGAGTTGAACTCGTGTCGAGTGATTCAACCTCCACCTACGGCAATATCCGCAGGCGGAAGAACCGTTGCGGTGTGTCGTCGAGCACGTTGGTGATACTCATCGTTGCACCGGTGCCGACGAGTTCGGCGGTGATGGGAATCCACGTCGGCGCATTCAAATCGTCCTTCATTTCGACCTGGAATTTCTGACCGGCATAAGTCGGCCATTGCAGTTGTAATTCGTTTCCTGCGTTCAAGCTGCTGAAGACGCCGGGCACGGGGGCGGTGACGACGGTAAAACTCTGAGTTGCGCTCAGGCTCGGCGTGCCGTTGTCCGTGACGACCACGCTGACGGTATTGGTCGCAGGCGCAACCGTGGGCGTCCAGGTCAACACGCCATCAAATGAACCGATGTTCATCCCAAACGGTGCGCCCACGAGTGAATAACTCAGTGATTGCGCAGGCACATCGGCATCGCTGCCCAGCGCCGTGAGATTCAACGTGAGACCGACGGTGACGACGCGATTGGAAATCGGCGCGAGTGTGGGCGGTTGATTCGGTCCGATGTTCGGCATGCCGGGCGTCGGCGTGGGCATGGAGAAAATGGTCGCTGCGCCATCCGGAAAACGTCCCTGAGTGACGTCAGTGATTTGCGGTCCGAACGTGACCGAATCAATCATCGTTCCGTCGGGGGCGAACAGGCCGAGTGCTTCACCGGATTTGCCCAGCGCAAAATCCACATGCAGGTCGGCGCGAGCGAGCGAATTTTGATTCGATTCATTGTCCGCCCAGACGAGGAGATAACCGCCCGCCGGAACGACGTAATGACCGTTGTTCGGAATCTGAAACTTGAACGGATTATTCAGGTCGTCCGTGAGGTAATAACCGCCGAGGTCCACCGCGGTCGGGCCGGGATTGTAGAGTTCGAACCAGTCTTCAAAATTGCCGTCCGCCGGATCGGCGAAGGTGGCGACGTTGTCGGCGAGCCATTCATTGATGTAAATCTCGATGGGTGCGGCGAGGCCGTTGTTTGTAGCGCCAGCGGTGGCGTAAAACAGATTCCGACGGTCAAACGGTTGCGCATCGGGCACGGCACCGTAACTCCAATTGGCAGGCAGATTCCGGTAATTCAAATAGTCCACGACCTGCGTCGTACCGTTGATGACGCGGGTAAGCACGAGAGTTCCAATATCTGGCGGGAGAACGAAATTCGCGTGCGGCGCAGCGACGGTACTTTGCTCGGGCTGATTATCACACCAGACAAGCGTGAAGCCATTTGATGCGACCGAGCCGCCCGGGAACGCCCACTTGGTGAGGTTCGTGTAAGTGTCGCTGAGAAAATAAACGGCGAGGTCGAGATTGGTTTCACCGGTGTTGATCAACTCCGCCCACGGATCACGTTGGCCAAAATTATCGAACGGTCCGGTGACATTATCGGCTTGAAGTTCATTGAGCCAGAGCGGCGGGAACGGTGGCAGATTGGTGGCAATGTTGTTCGCGCGAGCGGGTGTAGCGGAAGCGATAACGTTCGTCGTAATCACCCGCAGTCGCGGATCGAACGACGAGTAAAGGCCGGCGCTCGCGCTGGAATTGTTGAGTCGCGCCACGAACGGGGTGCCGTTGGAATTTTGCAGATACCAATAACTCAACGTGTAAGTGCTGCCGGCGGGGAGGGCAGGGGAGAGCGTTTGACTGATGGCGTTACCCGTGCCGGAGCCGGCGGCTGTGGCGACAAGACGCAGACTGAAATTCCCACTGTGTTTGACGGTGGAACTGCGCGCGGAACCGGTAAAGTTGGCGGAAAGATTCCACGGCCCGGTGAGCGTGGATTCGAAATCGCCATTGGTAATACGATTCGCGCCATTCTCCGGAATTGTGCCGGCGACGAGTTTAATATCGTCGAGATAAATTTCTCCGGGCGCGCCGAGATAGAGGTAAAACGTGGTGGCGTTCACCGAGAGCGTGCCGGTCTGCGTCACGTAAACCCACTGAGGTGTGTTGGTGACGACGGTGGTAATGGGCTGTTGCGTGCTCCAGTTCGCCACGCGGGCGTTGTCCTGTGTGGCGTCCACGAGTTGCAATGAAACACCAGCAGTCGGCGCAGGCCACGGCGGGGTGACTTCGTAACGCACGCGATCCACGACGATTTGATTCGTGCCGACGTCGGGGCGGAACAGCGTGAGCATTTCGCCGTTGGGATTGAGTGTTCCGCCGTATTGCGCGAACGGAACATTTGTCAGGCCGTAAAGTTGGCCAAAGACAAAAGGATTTTCCGCCAACACCAGATAACTGCGCGGCCCAATCGTCGCTCCGGCCGGAAACGTGTAACCGAGTCCGTCCACCTTCCAGCCGGAGAGGTCGAACGTGAAATTCGAGTGCGTGTTGAACAGTTCAACAAACGCACCGCCGGGTTCGCTCGGTTGAAACTGAATTTCATTGAACACCACGTGACCTTCGGGTGCGACGGATGCGTCGGTGTAATTTGCGGTAATTGTTCCGCCGACGTTGCTGATGATATTGCCGTGGCGATCGGTGGCGGTGATGACGAGCGGATTCGAACCGTTGTTCAACGGCACGAGTACGCGCCAGGCAGCCGTGGAAGTCCACGTGATGGGATAAGCCTTGCCATTGACGAGAATGCGGTCCACGTCCAATGGCGCCGTGCCGGTAATGCTGAGCACGTTGCTGCCGGAAACATTCTGAAACGCGGGATTGCTGATGCTGAACGCGGGATTTGGCAGAATACTCTGCAGATAACTGCGCCGACTCGCGAGATAGGATTTGATGAATTGCGGCGAGACGAGCGGGATGTTGTGTTGCTGAAACGCGAGGTAACGTTCATCCAATGCCTGATCAGCAACGCCGGGTGCGAGCGCGGTTTCCACCGCTTCTTTGAAACCGCGCAGATACTCGCGATGAAACTCCGGCACGGTGTTGAGCATCGTGAGCAGCGTTTGATCAAAGATATTGTAAATGCTGTCGGTCGGGCCGTTGCCGCCCGCGCCGAGCGCGATTTCGATATCCCACATCTGCAATCGCCAGCCTGCGTTGTCCGGTTTGTAAGCGAACATGTTTTTGCCGCGTTGATACGCGTAGCTGTCCCAACTGCCGCAAATGTGATGCGTCACAATCGGGCGCAGGAAATTCGGCACATCCATCCACGTGCGGACTAGGTCGGCGTAATTCGGCGCGGAAGTGGCGTTGACGGCGGCGACGAGATTGAGGAACGGCGTCCAGTTTTCCGGATTGGAAGTTGCGCGCGGTCGCCAGTTCCAGCGATAGCGTTTCGGGTCAATCTCCCCATCGCTTTTGTTCACGCGGGTGAGCGTGGCGTAAACGCTGCCATGAGTCTGACCGTCGTTGGCGAATTCAAACCAGCTTTCGATCTTGCGTAACTGTCCGTTTACATCGTCGGGGAAATATTCATCCAGCATTTCTCCGTTCGGCTGCTGCGTGTCGTCGTAAATCGTGCCGCGGTACAGGCCGTTCACGACGACGCGAACGTGCCGGCGATAGTTGTATTGTTGGCCGAGCTTGCGCGCGATCCAATTGCCGGTGATGTCCACTTGCGCCGAATCGTCGTTGAAGAAAAAGTTGCCGTCGTTCACGTCGTACGCGGTGAGCACGAACGGTTGCGAACCGAGCAATCGGTCGTCCGGCGGAAAGTTCACTTCGTAATCGCACGCGATGGCATTCAACGGCCCGTTGTAAGCCGGCGTGTGAAATGGACTGCCGCTGTACATCGTGTCCACGTTGTAAACGACGCGGTGATTGCCATAAACGAACGTGGCATCAATGGTGTCATTCGCGTTGCGTTCGCGTCCGGTCCAGAACGAAATGTTTGCAGCGGTGAGCCAAAGGCGATACGTGCCGATGCTGCCGCCATAAACAGATTCGCCCCAGCGGACAAGACATTCGCGCGTGGGCGCGGCGGCAGGGAATTGCGTCGTTGCTCCGAGACTGTCGGACGCGGTGATGGTGAAGGCAACGGTCGTTCCATTGTTCTGGCCGGGAATGGTGGCAGAATAAACGCCCTGATCATTCACCATGTTGACAGTCGTGTAAGAAAGATTCGGATCAATGCGATACCGCAATTGAACGCTGTTCACATTTTGAGGATCACTCACACGCGCGCTCACCACGACGGGTTGATTCGCAGCAGGCAAAATCGGATTGGGAGAAACATCGGTGATGGCCGGACCGGCATTGGCGACGCGACGCGAATTAACCAGACCGGGTGTGCCGAGGTTGTTCGGAACGTTGAGGCGACGAGGAACTTCCATCCAATTACCGCGCATTCGCAGAAGAATGTAAGGACTGCCTTTCAGCCAACGCACTTGAGCGCGCATCGTGCCGGTGTTTGTGCCGCCAACCGCCGCTGTTGCAGGCGCGAATGAGCGATAAATTTTATTCGGCCCGGTATCGCCGCGACCCGCTGAAACGAGATGTAGCGCCGTGCTGTTGCCGATGCCAACGCCGGCTTCAGAAAAAGATTTTCGCAATACCCCACCCAGCACCCAACCGCTCGTGCCGCTGGAAAAATCGCCGTTGCTGAGCAGATTCGCGCCGCCGTTGCTGAGAAATTGCACGTTGTCGAGCAACGCTTCGCCCGGACCTTGCAGGAACAGCTCAAAGCGATTTGCTGTGCCTTGAGACGAATCGCCTTCGTTGACGATGCCGGTCTGGCCGTTCTCCATCACGGCAGTGACATCAATCGAAGTCCACGGCGCTTTCGCACTTTCATCGCTATCGGCCCAGTTCGGCGCGAGCCGCGTGTCGGCATTCGGATCAATCAATTCCAGGGAGCTGCCGCCGCCATCGCTCCATTCGCCCCAGCGTCCCCCATCCGAATAGGTGACTTCGTTGACGGTGATATAAAAAATGTTCGTTATAACGGTTGCGCCATTCGTCGAAACCAAATCCTCGGGCATTGAAAGCGCGATGCGCTCGCCGCTGTTTGAAAGGCGACCGTTGAAATTTCCAAAGGTGTTCGTCGCATTGAGCTGCGGATATTTTGCAATCAGGTTGGTGACGTTTGCCGCCACGACTACATAACCGCCGGGAGCGATAATCGTATTCGACGGAAACGTGAAGCTGATGCCGTCTTCCAATCGCCAACCGCTCAGATCCACCGGAGCACCGCTGCGATTGTAAAGTTCCACATACTCGTCCGCGTCATCTTCGGAAATCGGGTGATACATGATTTCGTTGATGACGACAGGCGACTGCCGCGGCGGAGTGTTAGGTGTGCCAGGCGTAACAGTGGAGAGGCGTTGAAATCCGGGCGCGCCATCGGGATATCGTCCCGTGCTGACACCGTTTTCCTGACCGCCAAAAGTGACGGCATCCAGGACGCGTGTTTGATTGGAGTTCACAAGAAAGATGGATTCGCCATCGGCAGAGAGTGCGAAACCGATCTGAAGTTGGGTGAACGAAAGCAGCCCGCGCGCGGGAATAATCGTTCCGTCCGGAATGCGATAACGATTCATCTCCGCAGTATCGCTGAGCCAACAGCCGGAGAGATTCACCGGTTGCGAACCGGTGTTATACAATTCGATGTAATCCACGAACGGCGCGTCCGTGTGCGCGAGGAATTCATTGATGACGACGCTGCGCGCGGGTTCAAGACCGAATGATTCGAAACGTCCGGGAGAACCGCCGATTATATCGCTCGCCGCCCAGGCGCGCGGATCGTTTTCGCCGTAGCTCGGTCGCGCTAACACCAGCGAGTGACCGGTGCCATTCGGCGCCACGGGCCAGGGCGCTTGATTGAAATACTCAATGCTCAGCAGTCGCCCGCCGAGTTCGTTGAGTAAAAACAATTCGCCACCGTCGTTGTTCAATCTCTGGTTGTACGGACCGAGGCAGGGCACGGCGTAATAATTTTGCGCGGCGACAGGATTTTTGGCGACGACGAGGAATTGGCCGGGGGCGATTTTTGTTCCGGCCGGAAAGCTGTAATCAATTTCGCCGCTGAGTTTGTGACCGGTGAGATCTTCGGTGATAAGCCCGGAATTCCAGATTTCGATGAACTCCAGATCGTCGCCACCGGGCCATGTGGCGGGCGGGTTATACATGATTTCGGAAATGACCAGAGCTGTGCGTCGGCTGCTGGGGCCGAGTGGTTCGAACGGCAACGGAGCATTGGTGCTGATGCTGCCGGAGGCATTGGCAAAATCCCGGAACTGCAGGGTCGTTTCAGCGTTGGCGTCGCCTGCGGTGAGCGCGAAGCCGACCTGAATCACGCTGGGCATCGCAATGGTACTTGAGCCGAGATAGTGCCACGTTGTGCCGTCGAAACTGGCAAATCCGTCGAAAACATCTCCCGTGCGACGCAATCGCAGCCATGTGTCGGGATAATTCACCGGGAATGAACCAGCCATGTTGACCGTGCTACCGAAGGCAAAGCGCGTTCCAAAAAAGCAACCGAGCGGTCCGGGGGTAGCGAATGTCGCGGCGAAAGGCGCGTTCGTGGCCAGACCATTGCGAGCCATCAGGCCGGCGCGCGTCCAGGAACTGGCAAACGTCAACGCGTTGACGCGGACGCGTACATCAAAATTGTTCGTGTAATTCTGATAACCAAAGGTGAATTGATCGCTCGTGCCGCTGATTCCGCTTCCGCCGCTGCTGAGGTTGAATCCGCCCGGTACCGGAGAAAAGACGCTGTTAGTCAATGCAGTGCCAATGGCGACGCCAAGAAACGGTGTGGCGACGAAATTGGTCTGGCTATTGGCCGCGATGAGATTGGCGGCAACGGAGCGATCACGAATATTGTTCGCCGTCAGGGTGTAGATGGTGTCGAACGACTGCGCGCCTGTGGTGAGGATGATTTCCGCCGGTGAACTTCCGAAGCGCGCGTTGGATATCGCCAATAAGCCGCCGTTGTAAGTGATGCTGTAATTCGCAACGTTGGTTCCCGTCGTGTCACTTACGCCTTCCGAAAATGTCACCAGCACTTCGTTGGGAAACACGCTTGCCGCGCGGATCAGTTGCGGCGGCGTAGTGTCGGGTGTGACAGTTAAAATGGCGTTACCGGAGGTCACGCTGTACGGCGTGCCGAGATTGAGATTCGTGGCGACAACGGAGTACGCGGCATTGTGATTCGTCAATGCGGCGACCACGACCAGTGTGCTGTTGGTCGCGCCGGGAATGTTGACGCCGTTGCGCCGCCATTGAAAACCGATCGGACGCGTGCCTGCGACAGTGATGCTGAATTCAACCGACTGAAGTTCGTGCGCGGACTGATTGACTGGCAGACTGACAAACTGAACCGGGCCGTAAAGTGCGGGGACCTCCGGGCCAGCGTTGAAACTGTTGAGCACTTCTTCCGGCGTGAGCGCGCCGTCGTAAATGCGAAATTCCGTGATGCTGCCGTTGTAGAACGGATCGGCAATCCACTGCGAACGCCCGAGCCAGTTGTTGAGTGTGTTTCCCATGTCGGAAGGGCGCAGCGTCATCGCGAGATTTTCGCCGACCAATACGCCGTTGAGATACAGTCGGCCCATTTGCGAAGCGGCATCGGAAGTCCAGACGATGTGTTGCAACGAACCGACGGGCAAGCGCGTGCCGGTGTGTTGTAACGATTGTTCGCTGCCGCTCACGGTGATTGAGCCGCGCAACACGCCCGCGCCGTCCTGTGGCGTGAGAAACAGATATTGCGTGCCGTTGCCGGGAAGATTTTCGCCGTTGGTGCTGTTGCCGAAATCAAAAATACGTGCCCACGTGCCGCTGCCATTATCGGTGGTCCAGACTTCAATCGTGATGCTGTTGCGTGATGTGAGAAGTCCGTTAGGCAAATCCACATACGCGCTGCTGCCGTTGAGTTGTACCGCCCCGGAGACAATCGTGGCGCCGCCGACCAATGTTCCGTGCGCGCCGCCAACGGAATCATTGGCATTGGCGGTGAAGCTGTAACGATGAACCAGGTTGGCAGCAAAACTGGATGCAGTTAACAGAAGCGCGGCGCTGGCAACGACACTGGTTAAAAATCCTCGATACGTCATGACTAAAAAATTCCAGCCAGAGCCGGAATGGGTGAATACGGCCATTGTTGTCTGCGAAAAGGGCAAGTCAAGCGATGCAAACCGATTTGCTGAAAAAAAACCGGGTTGCGCTGAAAATCTGCCGCAAAGTGGCGGAATCAAATGTGAAGATTGGAGAAAACTGAATGATTTGATCGGGTCACTGTTACGCTGATGCTGTTGCGACTTTGTCGGGATGAATTTGATGTTGTTCGTCTGAAATGATTTTACCTCCGTATCGAAGGAAACGTGCGAACTGCGGATGCATATCGAAATCAGCACCGCAATTTCCGGTAGGCACCAAAATCTGAAACGCTACGCTGCCTCAGCGCATCTGAATCGGAAATTCAGCGTCGCACCCATTTCCAATGCACTGCTGCCAGACATGAAGATTAAAGCATTTTGTCAGAGACTCAGCGCTATCATGACCGCGTGGCCGGCGCCGGCGGCGATTTTTGTGGTGGCCTCGTTCGGATGCACCGTGTGGTGGTTGTATGCGGCGTTTTCCGGACAGGAATCTTCCAGTTGGCTCGAACCGGCGGCGTCGGTGTTGGCGCTGCTGGGCGCGTTTCTTCTCGCCGCGCTGGTGATTCTGAGTCGCAAAGAAAATGTTCGCAATGAAGCGTCCTCCTATGGACTGACTCGTGGACTCGCGACGGGTTACTACTTCAATTATCTGCGACCGTTATTAACCGCCATTCGCGATCCGCAACATGAGATTCACAAACGAATAGCGGCGCATGGGGATATTCAAATTGCGGCGCTGGTGGTAGGTATTCCTTCGACGCTGGAAGAATTCGATCCCGCGCAGCACGACCGATTGATTCACACCGCAGTTCAGAATCAACGCGTGACAATGACGGTGCATTCGCTCGAAGTGCCGATTGCGGGAAGGCCGCGCCCGATTGTGACCAAGCTCGTGGTCGTTCCGGAAAGCAAGACAGCCATCCTGCTCGACATTCCGACGACGCTTTCAGTGGTGAAGGATTTTTCGGAATTCATCGCCACGCATGGCGGCGGGGCAGAGGGAGTGGACGACGAATTTATCGTCGAGGCCTGCAAGAAACTCATCGCGACTTCGGAGACGGCGGACTTCGAGCGCCGGCTCAAGGGGATGATCGAGGAATTTCACAACACCGTCGGCAAAGTGAGTTCCATGGAAACGTCCGGCGCCATCGCCGCAGCGCTGGTTCACATCGTCGCGACGCGAAAACTCAAGCATCGCCTGGGCGAACTGGCGGAATAGAGCAGTTTCAAAAGAACCGTAGCCACCGACCTAGAGCCTGTACTTAACTTTTTCCAAACAAAGTAGCGAGCATCAGCGTCACAAA
>CALAYC010000304.1 GCA_937894935.1 uncultured Verrucomicrobiota bacterium | reverse complement strand
CATCTGGTGGTAGAAACGCCGCAGGGGAATCTGGTGGCGGGGATGAAATGGTTTCTCGGCACGTACACGGCGCGGTTCAATCGGCGGCACAAGCTTTTTGGCCACCTTTTCAGCGGCGTTACAAGGCGTTGGTAGTGGACGGTAGCGGGAATGGGTATCTCAAGACGGTGGTGACGGTGGCGTGCTGGCGGAGCGGACAAAACCAAGAACCGACCCTTCGACGCCTCTCTGCTCGGGTGGGAGAGCTAATTGCGAAATGCGGATGCGCAGTTCTCGTGGAATTTCGCCGCTGTCCCGTTATCGGAGCGCGGCTGTGTCACAGACCAGCCGCCGCAATGTGATAGCGGCTGCGGCTGACGATCCGCGCACAGCCGCGCTCCGGAAATCAGGGTGACACCGCCATTCCCCGTGGAGAATTATGTTGCCGAAACCGGAACAGACGTGAGTTCGCGGGCGCGTTCGGCGGCGGTGTCCCAATCGGATTGATGCGGAATGATCGCCTGGATTTTGTAAGAGTTACGCAGGATTTCGTGCGCGGCTTCGAGCGATTGGATGTGCCCGAGCGTCAATGCCTGCACGACGATATTCCCGATGACCGCGGCGTCCGGTGACGCAATGACCGCAGGCACTTGCAGCGCATCCACCACAAAGTGATTGAGCAAGGTATTTTCGTTCGCGCCGAACAGATACACGCGGCTGAAGCGACTGCCGGTGAGCAATTCCGTTTCAAAGAACAGTCGCCGGTAATGCAGCGCGAGACTTTCGAGCACGCAACGGATGAGTTGGCCTGGCTTGCGCGGAATTTCCTGTCCGGAATCACGGCAGAACGCCTGAATCTTCAGCGGCATATCACCGGGTTCAGAGAACCGCGGGTCGGTCACATCAATAAACGCCTCGAACGGCCCGGACGTCGTCGCGAGATGCAACAACACGTCGTCGCAAAGTTCGCGGTCACGCTCGATCCAGAAGCGACGGCATTCGTCGAGGATGAACAATCCGTTGGCGCGGCGATAAAAATTCGTGCTGCCGCCGAGACAGGTTTCATGATGATAACCCAGCGCTTGCGTGCCGGCGGTAATGATGGGATCGGCCACCTCGGTGCCGATGAGCGTTTCCGAGCCGATGCGCAGATATGCCCAGTCGCGTCCGTGATTGAGCGGCAATCCGGAAAGCGACGCGGCGAGTTCGTTTGAGCACGACGCGATGATTTGCGTGTGATCGAGATGCGTTTGTTTGGCGATATCAGGACGGAGCATTCCGAGGCGCGTCCCGGCGGGAACGATGGGTGGCAACAAGCGCGGCGGCAATGCCAGTTCATTCTGCAAATGGCGCGACCACGATTTCGTCACCGGCGTGTAAAGCTGGGTGGCGCTGGCTGACGAATTTTCCGCGCAAGCGACGCCGCCAAGCAAATGGTTGAATGCGTCAGCAACCGGCAAAAGCGTGCGCGCTTTTTTCAAACGCCGAGGACTTTCCGCGCTTAATTGCAGCAACGTGGACGCGTCACGAATCGGGCGACCGGTCTCCGAGTAAATGGTTTCCGCCGGGAATTTCTTCAACACCGTTTCGCGCCCCTGCGCACTGCGAGCGTCGTCATGATGAAACGTCGGTGAAAGCAGCGCGCCGTCTTCGGCGAACAACAGATAGTCTCCGGCCCAACCGGTGCAACTGATGCCGTGAAGGTTGACGTCCTGTTTACCGAGGTCGGCGAGACCGGCAACGATATTCTGGAAAATGGCCGCGACGTCCCATTGCTGCGTCTTTTTGTCTTTGAGAATCGGGGTTGGAAATCGGCTGAGTTCTCCCAGTTTGAGGCAATTGTTTTGGAGGGTGCCCAGGACCAAGCGACTGGTGGTCGTGCCCAACTCAACTGCGACGTACAACTTCTCCATGGCGAACGAGGCATGCAGAAGTTGTGCCTTGTGCCACAAAAATCGTCACAAACCGGACGCTGCGAAATCCGAAGAACTTGCGCCGGTAAATTTTCCCCGATTGCTGTCTCAGTGTCTCGAAATCAATCAGTCCTGCGCCGCGAAATGAGTCGCTTTTGAGTCTATCGTAAGCTGAAGTGTTTTTCTTAAGTGATTCCCGTGAGTGCGCACGAATCCTCCAGCGCAACCGTCCAACCGCTCATTCTTCAAAAACGTTGGGCAGGACATCGGTCTCACCCTGCGAAGAACTGGAATCCGCGCCCCTTGAGAGTTAGCGGTGAAAATTGGCAATCGCCACCGCAAAACATCGAAGGAACTTGTGAACGCGCAAGCTGCGTTGGATTGGTGCGAGCAGCAGCGCGTTACTTTCCTGTATCTGCCTGCGCCGAATCATTCTGGCAATTGAAGGTTCGTTCACCGCAACGCCGCTGCAGCCAGGAACGGCGACAAGAGACCCGCAAAATCCGTATCATCCGAGGCGGAGTTGGCGAGGGCGATACCTTGACTGATTCCACCAGCCGTGGGATCGTTGCACTGGCCAGCAGGACTGCCTGTTTTAGCCGCGAGGCAAAGCAGGCATGAAAGACTGCTGGCCTCTTTTCTTTTCAAAGATTACGTTTGGCGTGCTGGCGGCAACCATCTTGATCCAGGCACATGTAGGATCGGATGCGTAGGGCGTGTTGTGAAAGTGCATATGTCCCAACTTACGGCCCGCGAGTGCGGGCCGTTTCGCTTTTGGCCGTCGAGATCGACGCGGTTTCGTGGCACTCTCAATTTGGCCAGTAGGACCGCCATTCAGCCGCAAGGTTGGGTGAGCAATGTAAGGACTACTGGCCTCTTTTATTTTCAAAGATTAAGTTTGGCGTGCTGGCGGCAACCATCTTGATCCGGCACATGTAGGATCGGATGCGTAGGGCGTGTTGAGTCCGCGCCAATTAACGCAGTCTTAAAAACGGTCGGAATGATAGTTGTCGTTTGCCTGGCAATCTACGGGGCGTTGCGACTGTGGCAAGATCGGTCAGATCGCGCCTGGGAGAACCGTCGCCGGATCGGGTTTCAACCGATCCCGAAACCGGAGCCTGAACCCGCCTTGCAACCGGCTTAAAAGCCGACTTAACGGCCCGTTAAAAC